>DAONCJ010000159.1:0-7545 GCA_035401985.1 Burkholderiaceae bacterium
TTTGCGCGACCTGGCGATCCGGGCTGCGGACTTGGCCGGCTACCCCGGCTTCAGCCCGGACGCCTGCCTGATCAACCGCTACGAGCCGGGTGCCCGACTGACCCTGCACCAGGACCGCGACGAGCGCGACTTCGGTCATCCCATCGTGTCGATGTCACTGGGTCTGCCGGTGGTTTTTCTGTTCGGCGGCGCGCGGCGCGCTGATCCGACCCGCAGGGTGCCGCTGTTCCACGGCGATGTGGTGGTGTGGGGCGGGCCGTCGCGGCTGTTCCATCACGGAGTGCTGGCGGTGAAGGACGGCGAGCATGAAGCGACGGGCAGGGCGAGGATCAACCTGACGTTCCGGCGGGCCGGGTGACCCGCGTGTTCACAGCAGCGCGGATCCGGATTTCAATCAGCGCCCGTACCACTCCCTGACCGCCCCGACATAGCGCCTCACCCCCTCGGCCACTGTGTCCGCATCCAGCGCCCCATAAGACAGGCGCTGATAATTGGCCACACGGGTGTCGGTCAGCCCGAAGGCGAAGCCCGGAATGGTCGCCACCTTGTGTCGTTCGGTCATGGCCTGATTGAAGGCCAGTGCATCGGCCACTCCCGGCAGCTTCATCAGCACATAGAACGCGCCCTGCGTGCGCGGGAACTGCACGAGATCGCCCAGTTCGGTCAGCGCCGCATGAACGGAGGCGCGCACTTTCGCCAGCTGCGCCACCTTGGGTTCGACCAGCGGACGGCCCTGCTGCAGTGCCTGCAGCGCCAGCAGCTGCGAGGGCACCGGGGCGCAGATCAGGTTGGTGTCCTGCACCTTGTTCATCGCGTCGAACAGATCGGCCGGGTAGACGACATAGCCCACGCGCCAGCTCGCCATGCCGTAGTTTTTCGAGAACGAGAAGAACGACAACGTGTGCGCGCTCGCGCCCTCGATCGAGGCCGGCGAGAAGTGGCGTGCGCCGTCGTAGGTGAAGTATTCGTAGGCCTCGTCGCTGAAGTGGTAGATGCCGTGGCGCGCGCACAGTGCATTGACCTCGCGCAGGTCGGCCTCGTGATACACGGCGCCGGTGGGGTTGTTCGGCGACACGGTGACGATGGCGCGGGTGCGCGGCGTGATCGCCGCGGCCAGCGCCGGCACGTCGAGCTGCCAGTCGTCACGCACCGCCACCGGCACCGGCACGCAGCCGGCCATGCGGATCGCCATTTCCTGGTTGAAGTAGTAGGGCATCGGCAGGATGAACTCGTCGCCCGGGTCGGCCAGCGCCAGCACGCTGTTCAGGAAGGCCATGTTGCTGCCGGCGGTGACCATGACCGCACTGTGAGTGCCGGTGCGCACGCTGTTTTCACGCGCCAGCTTGGCTTCGATTTCGGCCACCAGTGGCGCATAGCCGCTGACCGCCTGGTACTTGTTGAGCTGCACATCGCTCATCAGCCCGGGCAGCGCGGCGACCGCATCGGCGGGCGGGCCGTAGCTCACCACGCCTTGTCCCAGCGAGATGGTGCCCGGTGTGGCGCGCACCATCGCGGCGATGGTGGGGATGATCGGGGTATCGACCCGATCCATTCGCAATGAGCTGCGTTTCATGGGGATGAGGAGGTTGAGAGCGGTGCGGGGCGCGCGGCCCGTGGAAGGGGGATGTTAGCCGATGGCGCTATGGCAGCGACGCCATGTGCCGCCTGGCGGCGGACCCCAGCTTTTCGTCGAAGGTGAGCAGCGGAGCGCGCAGTTCGCTCGCCACGAGCAGGTAGGCCGCGTCGTACGCGGTGAGCCGGTATCGGGTTGCCAGTTGAATGAGGGCCGCGACATCGACTGCATACCGGGTGATGTCCAGATCCTGGAAATGGCCCAGACCGGCCTCGGCAATGTCCTTATGACGGGGCTGCGACTTCTTGAGCGCGACGCTGCCCATTTCGATGTCGATCAGCCAGGGCGCATGCAGGGATCTGCCGGCCAGGACTTCCCATGCCTGTTCGCATTGCGGTTCGGCAAAGACGGCCGCGGCGATCACGCTGCAATCGACGACCACAGGCGGGCGCGATGCCGGACGGGGCGCCGGCTCGGCCACGATCAGCGGTCTGGCGTGATCAGCGGGCATCGCGTTCCTGCCGCAGGATGTCGACCGCGAGCGGACCGCTGGCGAAGGGAACGGGCCAGCGCCGGCGCACCTCGGCGGCCACCTGTTCGCTGGTCTTGGTTCCGCGCGCGTCGCCCGGCTGGCGCGGCTGGCTGGACCGGGCAGCCTCGGGCTGATCGGCGCCGGGCGCCTGGAACTCCTGCCCCGACATGGCCAGTTCCAGGATCGACATCAGCTCGCCCTGCAGCGAGCGGTGATTTGCGGCCGCCCGCTGGCGCAGGCGTTCGGCGAGGGCTTCGGGCACGTCCTTGATCGAAAGATTTGGCATGATCGGTCTGAAACGGAGCTGAAACAGATCCAGAATAGCACCGCTTTTGATGCTGGCGGTGGCCGCGCTGGCTCCGCTGGGCGCAGGCGCGGCGCATCAGGACAGCGGCACCCGTCCCGGTCAGAACTCGATCGAATCCGCGATCGCCTTGATGCCTGCGCTGGCACAAGCCTCGTCGGCTTCGCCGCCCGGGGCGCCCGAGACGCCGATCGCGCCGAAGGTCGAGCCTGCGGCCTCGATCGGCAGGCCGCCACCGGCAGCGAGAAAGCGCGGCTGGTTGCGAAGTCCGCTCATCGGCCTGCCAGCCTGGGTCTCCGTCGCCAGACTCATCGTCGATGTGCGAAAGCTCGCGGCGGTCCAGGCCTTGCTCATGGCGACCTCGACCGTGTGCGCGCCCGCGAACCGGTCGCGCAAAAGCACCTGCGTCAGCCCGGCGCGGTCGACGACCGCCACCCCGACCTGATAGCCCGACTTCCGGCAGGTTTCGAGCGCCGCCTTTGCCGCCACGAGCGCTGTTTCCGGGGTGAGCGAGCCGGTCTGGAAGGTGGCTGGCTGGGCGAACGAGACGGCCGCCGGCATCAGCAGCGCGGCGGCAAGGCGGGTTTGAACGCGGATCGAGAGGCGCATGGGACTCTTCATGGTGGGAGTGGAGTGGCGCGGGTCGCCGCCGGCCTCAGGCATCCGGCAGTTCGAGCACGGCCCGCGCCAGAATGTTGCGCTGGATCTCGCTCGAACCGCCATAGATCGTGGCCGGCCGCGATGCGAAATACTGGTTGGCGACATGCACCGAGTGCGCCGCATCGATCGCCATCGGCTCGTCCAGCGTCGCCTGTTCGCCGCCCAGCTCGAGCATCGCATCGGTCACCCGCTGCATCGCCTCGCTCACCCAGAGCTTGAGCATCGACACCTCGGCTCCCAGCTCCTCGCCGCGGCGCAGCACCTCGGCCATGCGCACGAACAGCGCTCCCAGATCCTCGACATCGAGCTGCAGCTCGTCGTAGCGGGCGCGGATCACCGGATCGTCGAGCTGGCCGCGTGAGACGAGCAGGTCGCGCAGCAGCTGCAGCGGGTACCGTGCCAGCCGCGGACTGCCGATCGAGATGCGCTCGGAGCCCAGCAGCGCCTTGGCCATCGTCCAGCCCTGGTTCAGCGCACCGACCCGCTGATGCGCGGGCACGCGCACGTTGTCGAAGAAGACCTCGCAGAACTCCGATTCGCCGGTGAGATTGCGGATGCGCCGCACCGTGATGCCGGGCGATCGCATGTTCACCAGCAGAAAGCTGATGCCCTTCTGCTTCTTGGCCTTCGGGTCGGTGCGCACCAGCAGGAAGATCCAGTCGGCCTCGTGGGCGAACGAAGTCCAGATCTTCTGGCCGTTGACGACGAAGCTGTCGCCGTCCAGTACCGCGCTGGTGCGCAGGCCGGCCAGATCGGAGCCGGCGCCGGGCTCGGAATAGCCCTGGCACCAGCGGGTGGTGCCGGCCAGAATGCCGGGCAGATGGGTGCGGCGCTGCTCATCGGTGCCATAGCGGATCAGCAGCGGCCCGAGCATCGTGATGCCCATGTTGGGCACGATCGAGATGCCGTGGCGATCGAAGGCATCGGCCATGCGCACCTGGTCGTAGGCCGACAGGCCCATGCCGCCGAACTCCTTCGGCCAGCCCGGTGCCGCCCAGCCCTTGGCGCCCAGCTTCTGCTGCCAGGGCGCGGCCTGGGCCAGGCCCAGCCGGTTGGGCGGAAAGCGCCATTCCGGCGGGAAGTTGGCGGCCAGCCACTGCTCGACTTCGGTCACGAACGGATCGTTTGCCTGCGCGCTGGATTGCGCCCCCGCGCCCGACTCGACCAGTCGCCCGAAGCGGCGGCGGTGCTCGGATGCGCCGCCCAGCCAGGCCGCCAGCACCATGGCCCGCTTCAGAAACATCCCGACGTTGCACTCGTCCGTGTAGGCGATGCCGCCATGCAGCTGCACGCAGCCCTTGAGCACTTTGAGCGCCGCATCGGAGCAGCGCGCCTTGACCTGGCTGGCGATCAGCGCGCGCGCCGGCGCCGGCGGGGCGGCGTCGAAGCGCTGAGCCGACTGGCGCAGCACCGCGCGCGCCAGTTCGACCTGCACCAGCAGGTCGACCGCGCGATGCTGGACCGCCTGAAAGGCGCCCACCGGCTGGTCGAACTGCTTGCGCAGCTTGACGTAGTCGACCGTCAGGTCGAAGGCTCGGGACATCAGTCCGACCAGCTCGGCGCTGATCGCCAGGCGGGTCTCGTCGAGCACCTGCTCGATCAGCGCGTCGGCGGCCGGGCCACTGGCGATGACGTCCGCCTGGCCGACCGCCACGCCGGTGCAGTGGAGTTCGCTCCAGGTGCCGCCGTCGATGCGCGGGCGCACGACCACCTCCACGCCGTGTGCATTGCGCGGCACGAGGACCAGGGTGGTTCCTGCCGGCCCGGCGGCCGACACGATGAACGCATCGGCTGATTCGCCATTGGCCACGAAGGCTTTGCGCCCGGTGAGTTCGTATCCTTCGGCGGTGGCGGCAAGACGTGTCGGCGCCTGCGGCGCAACGGGCGCCGTGGCTCCGGCGGTCGCCACTTCTCCTGCATTCGCCGCTGCACCGCCCGCCGCCGTCGGTCCCGCTGCCTTCGCCTCGCTCCCGGCATAGGACGGCAGCCAGTCCCCCGCGGCCAGCTTCGGCAGCCACTGTGCCTTCAGCGCCTCGTTGCCGCTCGCCAGCAGCAGGCCGCCGGCAAGGACCACCGCCGGAGTCAGCGGTTCGGGCGCCAGCGAGCCGCCGAACTGCTCGAGCAGCAGGGAAAGCTGCACGAAGCTGAGCGGCGTGCCCTGCAGGCTTTCGGGCAGCCGGCAGCCCAGCCATCCCATCTCGGCGAGGGTTCGCCATGCCTGCGGATCATGACTGGGCCGCTGGTCGCGCAGTGCGCGCACGCGCTTCAGTTCGGGATCGCGCCCGGCATAGTCGCGGGCCGAGTCCAGCACGAGGCGGTCATCGTCGGACAGTGCGTCCAGGCGGGTTCGCAGATCGATCATCGGAATTCCTTGGTCACCGGGCTTGCGGGCCGTGGCGGTGGCGGTGAAGGGCAGCCGCCACCAGAGGAAAAGCAGCTCGGTGCGGCATCTCCGGCAAGGTTGCCCAATTCCCGGCATCGAGGAAAGCGCCGCCGCGCCGATGGCAGGCCCGGGTCGTCCGCTTTCGGGGCCGCCAGCGCAATTCATTCCGAACTCCCCGCGGTTTTACTTCACCGGAAATTGCGCCAGACTGGCTGCATGAGAAGCAAACTCTTTGTTCCCGGTTCACGTCCCGAACTGTTCGCCAAGGCGCTGGCTGGCGAGGCCGACGGTCTGTCCTTCGATCTGGAGGACGCGGTCACCGAAGCCCGCAAGCCCCAGGCGCGTCAGGCGCTGGCCGACCTGCTGGCTTCGCCTCAGGTCGCAGGCAGCACCAAGACCCTGATCGTTCGCGTCAACGCGTTGGGCACACCCCATTTCGCCGCCGATGTGGCGGCCATCGCCCGGCCCGGCCTGCACATGATCAACCTGCCCAAGCCGGGCAGCGCCGACGAAGTGCGCGAGGCGGCGCGGGCCATCGAGCTGGCCGAGCGGGCCAACGGGTTCCGTGACGGCGTCGATGCCCCGATCGGACTGCTGATCAACATCGAGTCCCCGCGAGCGCTGCGCATTGCCCATGAACTGGCCGGCGCTCATCCACGCGTGGTCGGCCTGCAGATCGGCCTGGCCGATCTGTTCGAGCCGCTGGCCATCGACCGGCGCGACGTGGCCGCGGTGCAGAACGTGATGCTCCAGCTGCGCATGGCCGCCGGCGAGGCCGGGGTGCAGGTCTACGACACCGTGTTCGCCGACGTCGGCGATCCGGATTTCTTCGTGGCCGAAGCCCGGCGCGCGCGCTCGCTCGGCTTCGCCGGGAAAAGCTGCATCCATCCCAGCCAGGTTCCGCTGGCCAATGCGGTGTTCCGGCCGACCGACGCCGAGATCGCCCATGCCCAGAAGGTGGTCAAGGCGGCCGAAGGGGCGGCCGAGCGCGAAGTGGGCGCCTTCCTGGTGGACGGCAAGATGATCGACGGTCCGTTCCTGGTCCGGGCCCGGACGGTGCTCGAGACCGCGATCCGGCTGGGTCTGGTGCAGCCATGAGTGCACCCCCGACTCCCGGCAGCGCGCCGGGCGCATCGGGCGCCGCGGGAGCGCCCGCCGCGGGCCTGCCCGAGCGTTCCGGCCCGCGCGGACCCCTCACCGGCATCCGCGTCGTCGACCTGAGCGCCTACATCGCCGGCCCCTACGGCTGCACGATGCTGGCCGACCAGGGCGCCGAGGTGATCAAGATCGAGCCGCCCGATGGCGACAACCTGCGCCGCTATCCGTCGACCCTGGCCGACGAGAGCCGCGCCTTCGTCGGCGTCAATCGCAGCAAGTACGGCGTCGTGCTGGACCTGAAGCAGCCGCGCGATCTGGCCGCGCTGATGCGCCTGGTGCGCGAGGCCGACGTGCTGGTCCACAACTTCCGGCCAACCGTGCCGCCGCGCCTGGGCATCGGCTACGAGCAGCTGCAGCTGATCAACCCGCGCCTGATCTATTGCGCGGTCAGCGGCTATGGCGAGACCGGTCCGCTGAAGGACAAGGCCGGCTTCGATCAGGTGCTGCAGACCCTCACCGGCATGTGCACCGAGCAGTCGCGTGGCGAGGGCCCACCCGAGATCCTGTATGGATCGGTCGTCGACTATTACGCCGCCGCGCTGGTGGCCGGCGGTGTGTCGTCGGCGCTCTATGAGCGCGAGCGCAGCGGGCAGGGGCAGTTCGTCGGCGTGTCGCTGATGCGCGCGGCGCTGACCATGCAGTCGGCACGATTGGTCTGGGCCGAAGGCGAGCCGCGCGACATCGAACGCGACATGCGATCGGGCGGCATCACCGGCATCCATCCCACGGGCGAGGGCTATCTGTACCTGTCCGCGAACACCCCCGGCTTCTGGCGCGCCTTCTGCGAAAAAACCGGGCTGATGGCGCTGCACGACGATCCGCGCTACGACAGCGTCAAGAAGCGTGCGCAGCACCGCGACGAGATCGTGCCGCGCGTGCGCGAGGCGCTTGCCGCCCGCAGTGCGCTGGCGTGGGAGGCGCACTTCGGCGAGGAA
>DAONCJ010000160.1:0-7486 GCA_035401985.1 Burkholderiaceae bacterium
CCGCAGCGACACCACCGACCTCACCGGATGGCCGGTGTTCGGGCGCGACCTGGCAGCTTTCGTGACGGCGCTCGATCTGCGCGAACTGATCGGGGCAGGCCACAGCATGGGGGCCCATGCCCTGGTGCAGGCGGCCGCGTACGAGCCTGACCGCTTCCAGCGTCTGATGCTGCTGGACCCGGTCATCGCTGCGCCGTCAGCCTACCATCTGCCGCCGGCTTTCGCGCCAGGGGAGATGCATCCCGCGTCAAAGCGGCAGAACCGCTTCGATTCGCCCCAGGCGATGATCGAGCGCTTCGCACAGCGCCCGCCCTACACACTGTTCGACCCGGCGGCCCTGCGCGACTACTGCGAACACGGCCTGATGCCTGCGCCCGACGGCGATGGATACGTGCTGGCCTGTTCGCCACAGACCGAGGCGACCGTGTACATGAACGGACGCGCCAACGGGAGCGTGTATGCCAGTGTGCGCGCGCTGCAGATCCCGGTGCTCGTCGTCCGGGCCAAGCTGCCGCCCTCGGGGCGCAATGTGTTCGACTACTCGAGCTCACCGACCTGGCCGGGGCTGGCAAACGAGTTCCGGCGCGGCCGTGAGGTCCATCTTCCCGAACGCACCCACTTTCTGCCGATGGAATGCCCGGCCGAAATCGCTGCACTGCTTCGCGAAGCGATGGCGCTGCCGGCAGACACGGCTTAGCGGGCAGGCGCGCGCCACCCGCGGGCGCAACGCCACCTGCGGGGTTCACCGGCGGGCCGGGGCCAATGCGGCGCATGCGCCTTGCCCGGATGCCGCCTGGCCGGCACACCCTCCTCTATTTGGCTTCGCCGCCCAGAAAATCGCGCGTGGCCTGGACGTACTGTGCGTCCCGGGTGACCTGCTTCATCATCGCGGCCGAAGCGATTCCCCCTATGGCCGAGGGCTGCACACCCTGGCGCAGCGCCGACAGGGTCGCGTGGATCGCGGCCACCGCGGCGGCAAAGGGCAGATGCCCCTGCAGGCAGACGCGCACGCCGACCGATGCCAGCCAGGTCAGGTCATTGAGTTCGGCGGGCACGCCGCCCAGCACGATCGGCAGTTGCGTGACCGCGGCGATCGCGGCCAGCTGATCGCGCGAACGCACGCCGACCAGGAAGATGCCGTCGACTCCGGTTGCGCTGTACGCCCGGACCCGGGCCAGCGTGTCGGCCATGTCGCTGACGCCAGGAGCGCTGGTGCGCCCGAGGATGACGAGATCCCGGTCCTGACGACCCGCCACGGCCGCACGCATCTTGCCCACGCCCTCTTCAAGCGAGGTCAGGCGCGCTGCGCTGCCCGCGCCGAAGGCCTGGGGCAGCTCGGTATCCTCGATGGTCAGTCCGGCGACGCCGGCGGCCTCGAGTTCCTGCACCGTGCGGGTGACGCTCAGGGCGTTGCCGAACCCATGGTCGGCATCCACCAGAACCGGCAGACTGCCGGCACGACAGATGCGGTGCGCCTGATCGGCGAACTCGGTCAGCGTCAGCAGCGCGAGATCGGGCGCGCCAAGCACCGCCAGCGCCGCGACCGATCCGCCCAGCATGCCAAGCTCGAAACCGAGGTCTTCGGCAATGCGCGCCGATATGGCGTCGTGCACCGAGGCCGGGTGCACACAGCGGTCACCCGTCAGGATGGCCCGGAAGCGTTCGCGTCGTTGACTGGGGTTCATGCTCGATTCAGTGGGAGTCACGCAATGGCGCCGGTGTCGCGCAGCCCGGTGATCTCGGTCTGCGAGACGCCGAACTCCGCCAGGATGGTGTCGGTGTGTTCGCCGGTCAGCGGAGCGCGCCGCCGCACCCCGCCCGGTGTGCCCTTCATTCGGACCGGAGTGCCGGCAATGGTCAGCGGGGCCTGGGCACCGGGCTGCTCGACTTCGACCAGCATGTCGCGGGCGCGAAAGTGCGCGTCCTCGAACACATCGTGCGCATCGAACACCGGACCGAAGGGAACGATCCCGCCGAGCATGGCGGCCAGTTCATGCTTGGTATGGGCACCGGTCCAGGCGCCCACGATCGCATCGACTTCGTGCCGGTGCTCGACCCGGCTGAGGTTCGTCGCATAACGCGGGTCGGTCACCAGATCGGGGCGACCCATGCGCTCGACCAGCAGAGCCCAGAACTCGTCGCGCGGCACGCCCAGGCTGACATAGCCGTCCTTCGCGGGGAACAGCCCGAACGGGCACAGCAGCGGATGGCCATTGCCCTCGGGCCCCGGCGCCACGCCATTGACGCTGTACTGGAAGATCATTCGTTCGCAAACGGCAAGGATGCCGTCGACCATGGCCACGTCGAAGAACTGTCCTCGGCCGGTGCGCTGGGCGCTCCAGCAGGCGGCTGCCACGCCGAACGCGCAAAACATGGCCGGCACGATGTCGCCGACGCCCGGTCCGACCTTGGTGGGCGGACCGCCCGGCACAGCACCGGTGATGCCCATGATGCCGCCCATCGCCTGCGCAACGGGATCGTAGGCCGGCCAGTTCGTGTACTGGCTTTCGCCGCCTCGGGGATCACCGAAGCCGCGCAGCGCCGCATACACCAGCCGCGGGTTGACCTTGGCGAGCACCTCGTAACCAAGCCCCAGGCGCTCCATCACCCCGGCACGGTAGTTCTCCATCAGCACGTCGGCATCGAGCACCAGTCGCAAAAGCGCCTGTCGACCGGTCTCCTGCTTGAGGTCGAGGACCAGCGACTCCTTGTTGCGATTGACCGAGTTGAAGTAAGCACCATACCCACCCTGCTCCATCGTCAGGGCACCGGGCAGATGCGGGCCGGTGCGCCGGGTCATGTCCCCTCCGGGCGGCTCGATCTTGATCACGCGCGCGCCCTGATCGGCCAGCATCATGCTGGCATAGGGACCGGCGAGCATCTGGGTCAGGTCCAGCACGACCAGACCATGCAGCGCACCCGGTGGCAGCTTCGTAGGCCTCATGGTTCTCCTCTGTGTGAGCCTCCATCTTCCTACGCCCGCAGGCGCGCCACAACGACAGGCCCTGCCCGCCGGGTCCGGGATCTGACCAGACACCCGAGGCGGGCTCCGATCCGGTTCAGAGCGCGCGATCGCGGAGATGCCCTGCTTGCCGCTCGTCCACAGCAGGCGGCCGCGTCAGCGGTACATCTCCACGGCAGGCGGCCGCGTCAGCGGTACATGTAGTCGCGATTGAACGGATAGAGCGACTGCGCGCCGCGCATCGGTCCCGAGTCGACCTGTCCATCGGGGCGGCTCGCGAGCAGCTGATAGAGCGCCAGCCAGCCGCGCTCGAAGCTCATTGCACAACCGGCCAGATACATCCGGTAGGCGCGGACAGTGGCCTCGCTGGTCAGCGCCCTCGCCTCGCCGATTCGGCTCTCCAGGGCATCGGACCAGTCCCACAGGGTTCGCGCGTAATGGGGCCGCAGGTTCTCGGCGTCCAGCAGTTCGAGACCGCCTTCCGACAAGGTCCGGGTCACTTCGGAAACGTGTTCCAGTTCGCCGCCCGGAAAGATGTAGGTGCCGATGTAGTCGCCCATGCCGGCGCCGAGCTGGTCGTTCGCGGTGCCACCGGCCGTGATGCCGTGGTTCATGATCAAGCCGCCGGGCCGCACCAGGCGCGCGAGCAGGCGGAAGTACTCGTCCAGATGATCGCGCCCGACATGTTCGAACATGCCGATCGAGGCGATCCGGTCGAACTCGCCGTAAGACGACAGCTCGCGGTAGTCGAGCAGACGCATCTCGACGCGTCCGCGCAGTCCCTTCTGATCGATCAGCCGGTTCACATGGGCGTGCTGGTTTCGCGAAAGCGTCACGCCGAGCGCCTGCACCCCGTAATGCTCGGCGGCCCAGAGCAGCAGACCTCCCCATCCTGCACCGACGTCAAGAAAGCGCTGTCCCGGCGCAAGACGAAGCTTGCGGCATACGTGATCGAGCTTGGCCTGCTGCGCCTGGGCCAGCGACATGTCCCGCTCGCGATAGTAGGCACACGAGTAGACGCGCAGCGGGTCCAGCCAAAGCGCGAAAAAGTCGTCGGAGACATCGTAATGAAAGCGGATGTTCTCCGCGTCGCGCCGCGAATGACCGAACAAGCGTGTCCGCCAGCGCCGCAGCCAGCGCTGCCAGGGCATCGCCACGCCGTCGCGCACCGGATCGCCGACCAGTTCGGCCGCGGTCGCCATCACGTCGTGAAGTGAACCTTCGATCTCGAGCCGGCCACGGACATACGCATCGGCGACCTTCCCGATGCTGCCGCTGGCGAGCCAGGCCAGCACCTCGGCCTCGTGCAGCTTGAGCCTGACCGGAGCGCCCGGTGCACCTGCCTTTCCGCCCGGCCATTCGAGCGCCATCGGGTGCGGCAGTTCGGCGAGCCTGGCATCGATGAACTCGGCCAGATCGGGGATCAAGCGGAATCGGGTTTTCATGCGACGCTCCCTGAACGATTGACGCGCAGCAGCACTGCGGGACTTTCGATGCATGGACCGGGCAATCGGCGCGGCGCCCGGCCAGACAAGCGTCCAACCAAACCGGCATCCACGTCAACCACCTCCCGGCGCCAGAAGGGTGCGTCGCTGCCGGCGAACGCCAGATAGCCCTGGGTTCCGACCAAGGGCGCCGGATGGCGCGCAACAGTGACGGTGCGACTGCCACGGTTTTATCGCGAGCCGCCGCCTGCATTGGTTAGGCTGGCTTCTTACAACACTGGAGCGACACTTGAACTCTGCTGCAGGCGCCATCGAGGAGCCGACCGGGCAAACCGGCGCATCCCTGATCCGGTCGATAGGCCCGTTTCAGCTGACGCTGTACGGACTGGGCAGCATGCTGGGCTCGGGCATCTACGGCCTGATCGGTCAGGCGGCGGGCCGCGTGGGCAACGCGGTGTGGGCGTCGTTCCTGGTGGCCATGGTGGCCGCCCTGCTGACCGCGCTGTCGTATGCGTCACTGGGGTCGCGCTATCCACGCGCCGGTGGCGCCGCGTTCGTGACCCAGAAGGCCTACGGTCTGCCGCTCCTGAGCTTCGTTGTCGGGCTGACCGTTGTCTGCTCAGGTCTGGCTTCGGTCGCGACACAGTCACAGGTGTTCGCACGCAACCTTGCCGTGCTGTTCGCGCTCGACGGCTGGCCGATCTGGGCCACCGTCGCCGGCTTTCTGCTCGTGATGACCGGCCTGGTCCTGCGCGGCATCCGGGAGTCGATGTGGGTGAATGTCGCCTTCACGTTCATCGAGGCGGCCGGCCTGCTGCTCGTCATCGCCGTCGGCATCCCTTTCTGGGGATCGGTCAATCTGTTCGAGACCCCCGAGCCCGCAGGCGCCGACATGGGAATGCTGCTGATCATGCAGGGCGCGGTGCTCACCTTCTTCGCCTTCATCGGGTTCGAGGACACCCTGAACGTCGCAGAGGAATGCCGCGACCCCGAACGCACGATCCCGATCGCGCTGGTGACCGCGATGCTGATCGGCGCACTGATCTACGTCGCGGTGGCGGTCACCGCCGTTTCAGTCGTTCCGTGGCGTGAGCTGGCGCAATCGCCAGGGCCGCTTGCCGAGGTGATCGACCGGGCGGCGCCATGGATCGCGCCGGGCATCTTCACCGCGATCACCCTGTTTGCCGTCGCGAATACGGCGCTGGTGAACTTCGTCACCAGCTCGCGTCTGATCTACGGCATGTCGAGCCAGGGGCTGCTGCCGCGACAGCTGGCCGGCCTGCACGAAAGCCGCCGCACGCCACACGTCGCGATTGCCATGCTGCTCGCCATCGTGCTGCCGCTCGGACTGTTCGGCAGCGTCGCCAATCTGGCCTCCGCCTCGGTACTGCTGCTGCTGGTGGTCTTCGCGGCGGTCAATGGCGCCCTTTTCGTCCTCAAGGGCCGCAGGCAAGAGCCGCCGGGACGGTTTGAAGTGCCGCGCTGGGTACCGGCCGCGGGCGTGGTGTTGTGCCTGGGGCTGGTCGGACTTCGGGTCACCAGCAGTGACTGGCACGCGCCCGCACTGGCCGGCAGCCTGCTGGCAGGAATCCTTGTCCTGTACGTGATGCTGCGGCCGTCAGCGGCTGCCATGGCCGACTGATCGGCCGCGCCAGGGGCGTCTGCACTGAAGCGCGGCGCCCGGCCAGCACAGGCCGGGGCCGCGCGGTTCAGCGCGGTTCATCGCGGTTCAGCGCGGTTCATCGCGGTTCATCGCGGTTCATCGCGGTTCATCGCGGTTCATCGCGGTTCATCGCCAGCAGGTGGTCGCGCACCGACTTCAGCAGCGCGTCGGACTTCTTCGGGTCGGCCTGCACGCGCGCCAGCAGCACGGCGCCGACCATCGCGCTGACTGCCACGATGGCGTCGCCCTCGTCCTTGCTGTGCAGGGACTGCGCGAGCTGGCTGACTAGCTCATCGATGTGTGCCGACATGACGGCCCGTGAGGCCATGTCGGCTCGGGCGACGTCAGATGCCAGCGCGGCAATGGCGCAGCCGCTGGTGCGCGCGTCACGGTGCGCGCGGCTGACATAGCCCTTCACCCGGCTCTCGTAGCTGCGCGGCGCATCACCGGGCTTCATGTTCGCGTCGGCTGTCCTGGCCCCTTCGACCAGCGCCCGCTCCAGCGCCTGCGCCAGCAGATCGGACCGGGACGCAAAGTGGTTGTAGAAGCCCCCGTGGGTCAGATCGACGCTGCGCATCAGCTTGGCGACGCTGACCGACTCAAGGCCGGTGTCGCGCACGGCATCTGCCGCCTTGCGCAGGATGCGCTCGCGGCTGTTGGCTTTTTCGGCTTGTGAATGTCCCATGGCAGTTCTGGTGCGTTGACCGCCTGAATTGCAATCGTCATACTGAATGATGATAGTCATCATTCTGATGAATGACGTACATCATCCTGAATATTACCAGCCCACCGCAGCGAAAGATGCAGGCCACACCTGCATCATTCAACAAACGGATTTCGACGCCATGGACGCCCGCACCGACTCGCCAGCAGCCTCGCCGACCACCACGCCGCTGATCTGGCACAAGTCCGCCTGCAACCTCTGCTACATCAACTGCGGGGTCGAACTCGGCGTCAGTGGCGACGGCGCCGGCCAGCGCATCGTCAAGGTGCGTGGCGATGCCGACAACCCGCGCTCGCAAGGCTATCTGTGCAACAAGGCTCAGGCGATCCCCAGCTACGTGCATCATCGCGACCGCCTGAGCACGCCGCTGCGCCGGCGCCCCGATGGCAGCCACGAGGCCATCGACTGGGACACCGCGATCCGCGAGATCGCCGAGCGCCTGAGCGCGGTGGTGAACACGCATGGCGGCAAGACCGTGGCGGCCTTCGGCGGCGGCGGTCAGGGCAATCATGCCGGCGGCAGCTACGCCTTCAGCCTGCTGCGTGCGCTGGGTTCACGCACGGTGTTCAACGCGCTGTCACAGGAGAAGACCGGTGACTTCTGGCTCAATGGCCACATCTTCGGCTCGCAGATGTGTCACACCGGCGAGGACATCCACCACTGCGACCTGCTGCTGGTGCTGGGCGCCAACC
>DAONCJ010000161.1:0-7477 GCA_035401985.1 Burkholderiaceae bacterium
CATTCCGCTCGGAGCGACGGGCAAGGTGCAGAAAAACCGGCTGCGCGAACAGTTCCGCGACCACCGACTGCCCGCCTGACGCCCCGGCGAAGTCGGCCAGAGCGTCGCCGCATGGCGGGCGGCGCTGCGCGAACAACCACAGCCCCCCGCAGGTCACCGCCAGCCGCCGCGCCACTCGCCGGTATGCTGCGCCCATTCGTGGCTGACCCAAGCCCTCTTCGCCGCCCTCGACCAGACGCGGCTGGCCATGCGTTGACGTTGCGGGAGTGCTCGATGATGGCAGACGACCTCCCGATCGATCCTGAAGCGTCCCTTCAGTTCGTCATCAACGCCGGTGCCGGCAGCAGCGACGCAGACGCGCAGCACGACCTCATCAGGTCGGTGCTGCGGGCCGAAGGCCGGCAGGGTGAGGTGCATGTCTGCAAACCCGACGAGCTGCCTGACCGGGCGCGCAGCCTTGCACATACCGCCCTGGCCAGACGCACAGCACTCATTGCGGTGGGCGGCGATGGCACCCTCAACACCGTCGCCCAGGCCGCGCACACCGCGGGCTGCCCGATCGGCGTGGTGCCGCAAGGCACCTTCAATTACTTCGCCCGCACCCATGGCATTCCGACAGACCCGACTGATGCGGTCCGGCTGCTTCTTCAGTCAACGCCGATGCCGGTGCAGATTGCGGCAGTCAACGACCATGTATTCCTGGTCAACGCCAGCCTGGGCCTCTACCCCGAACTGCTGGAGGACCGCGAAGCGTACAAGGCGCGCTTTGGCCGAAGCCGCTGGGTGGCGTTCATGGCGGCGTGTGCAAGCCTTTGGCGGGCACAGCGCCGGCTGCGGCTGCGCATCGAGGGCAGCGGCAGCGTCCGCGACTTGCAGGCACTGACGCTCTTCGTCGGCAACAACCGGCTGCAGCTCCAGCAGTTCGGCGTCGAACCGGACGATTCGCTGCCTGGCACGCCCGGCGATGGCACCATGGCCGCGGTCGTATTGCGACCCGCTGGAGCCATGGCGATGTTCGGACTGGTGTGGCATGCCGCAATGGGCACGCTTGGTGAGGCCCCCGGCGTGGAACGTTTCGAGTTTCGGCATCTCGTCGTGAGACCGAGGCTAGCGCTGGGTCGCCGCAGCATCAAGGTGGCCTTCGACGGCGAAGTGACGAGCATGCGCGCGCCATTGGAATTCCGCGTGCTCGCCCGGCCGCTATACCTGATGATGCCCAGGCGTCCGGATGGCGTCATTGCCAAACGCTCGGGCATCGAAACGGCCGTCGGATGAGCATCGTCCTGCAGATCTCCGACACGCACTTCGGCACCGAGCAGGCGCCTGTCGTCGAAGCCCTGGCCGCACTGGCCGATCGGATTCGGCCCGACCTGCTCGTCCTGTCGGGCGATGTCACGCAGCGTGCGCGGCCGGTTCAGTTCGAAGCGGCACGTGCGTTCGCCGAACGCCTGGCCATGCGCAGGCTGGCAGTGCCGGGGAACCATGACATACCGCTGTTCGACCTGTGGGCGCGTCTGCGTCACCCCTATGCACGCTACATGAAAGCGTTCGGACACGAGCTCGAACCGGCGCATTGCTCGGCGGACCTGATGGTGCTCGGCGTCAATACCACGCGGCCATGGCGCCACAAGCATGGAGAAGTCTCCGCTGCCCAGATCGAACACGTGGCCCGACACCTCGAGCGTGCCGATTCCGCGCAGTTGCGCGTGGTGGTGGTTCACCACCCGGTGGCGGTGACCCGTCAGGCGGACGAGCCCAATCGACTGCGCGGGCGTGCCGCCGCACTGCAGCGATGGGCGGCGGCAGGCGCCGATCTGATCATCGGCGGACACATCCACCTGCCCTACGTGCTGCCGCTGCCCGGTCTGGCCCGGCCGATGTGGGCCGTACAGGCCGGCACGGCGGTCTCGTCGCGACGCCGGGACGGCATGCCCAACTCCGTCAATCTGCTGCGCTGGGGCGGCGATCTGGCCCCCGGATGCTGCCAGGTCGAGCAGTGGGACTACGCGCGTGGCGGCGGTGCCTTCGTTCGCGCGGGCATCAGCGAAATCCGTCCCGCCCGCCCGGCCCCGCCCCGGACCTGACCCGATCGTCCGTCAGTTGCCAGTGGACGGCTGTCTGTCGGCCTTCAGCTTCGCGTAGGCTTCATGCAGTTCGTCCACGGACAATGGCTTCGAAAGGTGGGCGTCGAACCCCGCAGCCATCGCTCTTTGCACGTCCGCGAGCTGCACGAACCCCGAGACGGCGATGGCGGGCCAGTGGGCACTTCGGGGCCGACGCCGCAGTTCCGCAAGGAACTGGCAGCCGTCCATCTCAGGCATCCCGATATCGGAGATGACAAGGTCGAAGGTGGCTTCGTCGGCGACAGCCAATGCCTGACGCGCGTCGGAAGCGGTCGTGACCACAGCGCCTTCCAGCGCCAGCACCTCGCGGGTGGCCTCGAGCATTTCGGGGTCATCTTCGACCAGCAGCACGCGCTTGCCGAACAGCGTCGCACCACCGCCCCCGGAGGGCCCGCCCAGGAAGCCTTCGAACAATGGCAGCCAGACAGTGAAGGTTGCTCCCTTGCCCCGACCCTCCGAGTGGCCCTCGACGCGTCCTCCCTGCAGTTCGGCCAACTGCTTGACCAGCGCGAGACCGATGCCCAGCCCGCCTTCCTGGCGCGTGGTCACGGCACCGTCGCCCTGGGCGAACAGCTCGAACGCGCGGTCCAGGCTCTGCTGATCCAGGCCAATGCCGGTATCGCTGATTTCCAGGCGTGCAAAGAGTCCCTCGCGCGTCAGGCTCACGCCGATCCGTCCCGGGCTCGGTGTGAATTTGACCGCATTGCTCAGCAGATTCCAGACGATCTGCTCCAGCCGAACTGCGTCGGCGTAGACGACGAGCTCTTCGAGCTGAACCGCAAGCTCGAGTTGCTTGGAACTCGCTTCCGGCCGCAGCCCGTCGAGAAGGCGTTCGATGGCCGGGCGAGCGGCAACCGCCGTGCGGTTCAACGCCAGTTTGCCGGTGTGCATCCGCGAAAGATCGAGCAGGTCGTCGATGATCTGCGACTGCGTCCGCACGGTGCGCCGGATCACATCCAGCGAGCGCGCCAGTCGCTGCGAGCCAGCGGCCTCAGGGGTTCTCGCGATCAGCTCGGTGTTCATCAGGATGAGGTTGAGCGGGTTCTTCAGCTCGTGCGAGAGGATCGCCAGGAACGCAGTGCGGGTCGCATGCGCGGCCTCCAGCTTGACGCGCAGAGGCTGCTCGGCCTGCAGCAGTTCTTCGCGTCGCCGGTCGAGCAAGCGTCGCTCCGTTAAATCGCGGGCGATCTTGGCGTAGCCGTGCGCCGAGCCCTCGGCGATCGGCGTGGTGCTGCCGCTGCAAAAGAAGCGGCTGCCGTCCTTGCGCAGATGCCAGCGCTCGTCGAGCGCCCGCCCCTCATCGCGCGCCTTGCGTATCTCAATCTCAGGCATGCCGGCAGCGCGGTCTTCGGGCACGAACAATCGATCGAAAGACTGGCCGATCATCTCGGCCTCCGAATATCCGAACATCAGCTCGGCACCCTTGTTCCAGCTGGTGACCCGCCCGTCGAGATCGAGCGTCATGATCGCGTAATCCCGGGTGCTGTTGGCCACCGCACGCAGCCGCTCGTCCTGGGCGCGCAGCTCCTGCTCCACGCGCCGGTGCTCGCCGATATCGATGAAGCTGAGCACGGCCCCGTCGACCCGGTCTTCGGCGGTGCGATAGGGCGTTACGCGCATCAGATACCACCGGGCGTCCTGATCGGTGACCTCTCGCTCGAGCGGCTGCAGCGTGCGGATGACCTGCGCCACGTCGCTGCCGATATCGTGGCCGTGCAGGCGATGCGTGATGTCGAGCAGCGGCCGGCCGATGTCGGTCGCCAGCAGATTGAAGATGTCCAGGGCGCGCGGCGTGAAGCGCTTGATGCGCATCGCGCGATCGACGAAGACGGTGGCGATGTCGATCGAGATGATCAGGTTGGACAGATCGTCGTTGGTATTGCCGGCTTCCTCGATCTTGGCTTTCAGTTCGAAGTTGACTGTTGTCAGCTCCTCGTTCACCGACTGCAACTCCTCCTTGCCGGTCTCGAGTTCCTCAGTTGCCGAGCGCAGCTCTTCGTTCATCGACTGCAGCTCTTCGTTGGCGGATCGCAGCGCCTCTATCGACGATGCCGAACTGCCCAGCGCCCCGCCCAGCTGCTCGCGCAGTCGGCGGTTCTCCTCCGCCAGTACCGCAACGGCTGGATCGAGCTCGCCAGGCGGCGCCTCCAGAGATATGTCGAGCCCGTCGAACAACACCGTGAAGGTGGCGGCCTGCGCGGGCGGTCCGTTGGGCCGCACGCTCATCTGCACCAGCGGATTGGCCACGCCTGCGAGGTGCACGGAGCGGGCCGCGACACGCTGGCCCGACTCCACGGCGAGCAGCAGCGCCGCTCTCAGCGACACGGTCAGTTCCGGTTGCGTGATGTCGAGCAGGTTTTGCGACGGGACGCCCTCCGTGTACCGCAGATAGCGTGACGCGCCGCCGGTGATGTAGACCACGCGAAATTCACGATCGACGACCACGGCCGCCGGGACGTGCAGCTCCGCTGGCCTGTTCCCCAGTGCGGACGGCAGCCCCTCCGGGCGCGCCACCACAGGCAGCAGAGGCATCAGCAGGGCCGGCGTGGCGCCCGGGCGCAGCGCCTGCAGATCGATGCGGGCGCGCAGCAGCGGATTGGCGCGGTAGATTCGGTTCCTCTTGTCGACAGCAGTGAACAGTTCCGGCTGCCAGTCGGCCGTCTCGGCGCTGCCCAGGAAGAGCAGCCCGCCAGGATTCAGCGCGAAGTGAAACAGCTCGAGCACCTGCGCCTGGACCTCGCGCTCCAGATAGATCAGCAGGTTGCGGCAGCTGATCAGGTCGACGCGCGAGAAAGGCGGATCGCGCAGCACGTTGTGCCGCGAGAAGGTGATCTGCTCGCGCACCGCGCGCTTGATGCGATACGCGCCCGACTCATGCTCGAAGTAGTCATGCAGACGCGTGGGCGGCACATCGGCCACGATGCCATCGGGATAGAGCCCGACGCGCGCGGCCGCCAGCGCCCGATCGTCGACATCGGACGCGAAGATCTGGACCGGGACGAAGCCGCCACGCGAAACATGATCGTTGACCACCATGGCCAGCGAATAGGCCTCCTCGCCCGTGGCGCAACCGACCACCCAGCCCCGCCACACGCCCGCTGCCGGCCGCTGCTGCAACGACTGCATCAGCTCGCGTTCCAGCGCCTCGAAGGCCGGCCGGTCGCGGAAGAAGCTGGTCACGCTGATCAGCATGTCCTGCAGCAGCGGCTGGGTCTCCTCGGGATGCGATTCGAGGTAATTGCAGTAGGCAGGCAGATTGGGCTGCACCGTCACCTGCATGCGCCGCTCGAGCCTCCTCAGCACGGTTGCGCGCTTGTAGTGCTGAAAGTCATTGCCAGTGCGGATCCGCAGCAGTGCCAGCACCTCGCGTGTCGCGGCTTCGGCCCGCTCGCGTGCGCCCACGCTTTCCGGATCCTCGGCGTGCAGACCCAGGCTCTCGCCGTCCGGAAGCTGAATCTTTTGTGCGTTGTGCCACAGTTCGATCAACCGGCCCGGAATCTCGGCCGCCGGCAGAACGAAATCGACGAGCCCCGTTGCCACCGCGGCGGAGGGCATGCCGTCGTGCTCGGCGTCGGCCGGCCACTGCGCAAACGTGACACCGCCTTCGCGCTTCATGTCGGCCAGACCCACCGCGCCGTCGCTGCCGCTTCCCGACAGGACCACTGCGACGGCCCGATCGCGATGCGCGTGCGCGAGCGTGCGGAAGAAGCGATCGACAGCCACCGGCTGACCGGTGGTGGTGCGCTGCAGCGGAGACACCCGCAGATGCCCATCGTCCATGGTCAGTTGACGCGCCGGCGCGATGACATAGACGTGGTTCGGCTCGATTGCGACGGTCTCGACGACCTGCATAACGGGCATGCGGGTTGCGCGCTGCAGAATTTCAGCGGCGTTGCTTTCGTGCTCGGGCGACAGGTGGAACACCACAACAAACGCCATGCCTGAATCGGCCGGCAGATGTTCGAAGAACCGGAGCGCCGCGGCCAGACCGCCGGCCGATGCGCCAAGTCCCACCACCGGAAAAGGCAGCGATGACTTGCGCGATTCGACGGCCTCGGCAGGGTCGCTGGCGTCCTCCGTCGATGTGGAGCTGTTGATCTGGTTCATTCAATTCGACCCCCGAGCCGATCGCGAGATCCGCTTCGCTGCGACAAGACGCCGTCATTTTATACACCCCGGACTGAACCAATACCCATGGGTGACCCAAGGTTTGGCCGCCATGGTGGTCGGGAACGCGTTGACGGTTCGAGGATTGCTGCTATCGCTGCGCCGAGTTGCCATCACGACGCGCCCACAGTCCAGTCACCGTCCCGCTCGACATACCGGGTGATCCGGTGCGCTTCCGCGTCCTCCTTCCTGAGGTCTCGCTCGGTAAAGCGGAACAGCAATGCCCTGCTGCACCGCATAGATGACCCATGCGCGGCCGTGGTCGTGCGGCGGTCTGTAAAGGCCCGCCGGTTCGGTGTGCGCAAGGAGCACGAATCCTTGTGCGGGGTCGCGGTACAGCTCCCTGCTTGCCGGCGCGTCCATGTGCAGCGCCGCCAGCCATTCCTCGGTGGCAGCCGCCCCGACAAGAGCCTCGAGCTGCGCGCAGCAGGTCGCCAGCAGCCGTGTGCTGAGCGGTTCCCAGGCCGACCTGATGCCCTCGATCGATGTTTCAAACGTGCTTGCTGCCATGAAGTCGTCCTCCGGTCCGCTCGAACGAAGCGTGTTCAAGTCAAGGTCCGGAAGGTATTCATTCGCCGGGGATGGCAGAAGGCGCATGATCTGCACTCGACACATGCGTCCCACGCCATGTCAGAACCGCAACGTCCGGAGACGCCGCTTGGCCAGACCCGATCTCAACATGCTGTTCGCCCTGGATGCACTCCTGGCCGAGCGCAGCGTCGCAGGGGCTGCCCGGCGCTTGCGCCAGAGTCCGTCGGCGATGAGCCGGGCCCTCGCCCGCCTGCGCGACGCCACCGGTGATCCGCTGCTGGTGCGCGCCGGCCGCGGCATGGTTGCATCGCCGCGGGCGATCGAGCTGCGCGATTCGATCAGTCAGCTCATCCAGGACGCCGAATCGGCACTGCGGCCGACCGGCAAGGCTGATCCGAGACAGCTCGATCGCGTGTTCACGCTGCGAGCCAGCGAGGGCTTTGTCGAGAACTTCGGGGCCGCACTGCTGTCCCGCGTATTGCGCGAAGCGCCCGGCGTTCGCCTGCACTTCCTGCACAAGCTCGACAAGGGCAGCGGACCGCTGCGCGATGGATCGGTCGATCTCGAAACAGGTGTCGTCGACGAGGCCATCGGCCCGGAAGTGCGGGTGCAGGCCTTGTTTCGCGACCGCTACGTGGGTGTGGTGCGGGCGGGCC
>DAONCJ010000162.1:0-7451 GCA_035401985.1 Burkholderiaceae bacterium
GCGCAAACTGCGCAGCCTGGGTGATGAAATCAACCTCGAGCCGGCGCCCGAAGCCTCCGCCGAGAAAGTGGTTGTGCACGCGCACCTTTTCCGGCGACAGCCCCGTCACCTTGGCGACCGCCGATTGCGCGGACACCGGCACCTGCGTGCCGACATAGACATCGCACTGGTCGGCCTTCAGATCGATCGTGCAGTTCATCGGCTCCATCGTCGCGTGCGCGAGGAATGGCATCTGGTAGGAGGCTTCGATACGGCGCTTCGCCGTGGACAACTGCGCGACTGCGTCGCCGTCGTTGCGGGCCACCGCGCCCGCCTTGCCCGAAGCGGCCTCCATGTCCCTGACGATCTGCGCGAAGTTCGCACTGGCGTTGTCGCCGTCCTGCCAGGTCGGCGCGGCGGCGGCCAGGCCCTGCTTGGCAGCCCACAGGTGATCGCCGACGACGGCGACTGCGTTCTCCAGCCGGAGCACCTGCCGCACGCCCGGCACGGCCTTGGCCTTCGCCTCGTCGAGGCCGAGCAGCTTGCCGCCGATCACCGGCGAGGCCGCGACCGTCGCGACCAGCATGTTGGGCAGGCGGACATCGATGCCGAACTTTGCCTGGCCGTTCACCTTGGCCGCCGAATCGAGCCGCCGCATCGACTTGCCGACGAGCCTCAGGTCGGTGACTGCGCGCAAGGGCACGTTCTGCGGCGTGCCCAGCGTCGCTGCTGCGTCGACCAGTTCGCCGTAGTGAAGCGAACGCCCCGTCGGCACGTGCTTCACCGCGCCATCGGCTGTCTGACAATCCTTCGGATCGACGCTCCACTGCTGCGCGGCCGCCTGCACCAGCACAGCGCGTGCCGTGGCGCCGGCTCGGCGCAGCGGTTCCCAGGCGCCGCGTACCGAAGTCGAACCGCCGGTCACCTGTCCGCCGAGCAGAGGATCGGCATAGCGGCCATTGTCGGGTGGCGCCTGTTCGAGCAGCACTTTGCGGGGATCGACGTCCAACTCCTCGGCAAGCAGCATCGGGATCGAGGTGAAGGTCCCCTGACCCATCTCGACCTTGTGCATCACGAACGTGACGGTGCCGTCGCGACCGATGCGGATGAACGCATTCGGCGCCAGGTTGGGTGCATGCGGGGCGTCCTTCGAAGTGGCCGAGCCGACGGCGGCCTCAGGCGGCTTGTCGTTGCGCGAGCGCCGGTCACAACCGGGCAGCAGCAGCGCGATCAACAGGCCGCCACCGGTGGCGGCCCCCGACACGATGAAGGTCCGGCGCGAAATCCGGCTCATGTTGTGCTCCCCGCGGCTTTCTTGATCGCGATGCGGATGCGGTGATAGGTGCCGCATCGGCAAATGTTGCCGGCCATCGCGTTGTCGATGTCCTTGTCGCTGGGATTTGGTGAACTGCGCAGCAGCGCCACCGCCGACATCACCTGGCCCGACTGGCAATAGCCGCACTGCACCACGTCGATCTCGCGCCATGCGGCCTGCACTTTCTGCCCGACCGGATCGCGCTCCATCGCCTCGATGGTGGTGACCTGCCTGCCTTCGACGTCCGACAGCGGGGTCAGGCACGAGCGCACGGGCTTGTCATCGACATGCACCGTGCAGGCGCCACACGCGCCGATGCCACAGCCGAACTTCGTGCCGGTGCTGCCAACCACATCACGCAGCACCCACAGCAGCGGCATGTCGGGCGGAAGGTCGACGCTGACCGGCGCCCCGTTCAATGTGAAATTGCTCATGGGATGTCGCCTTCTTCACGGGCCCGCCCCCATTCCGCACGGCTGCGCCGGTAAGCATGGGCCCTTGGATCGTGGCGGCAAGCTTCGTGCCCACGCAGACCGGGCAGTCCACTTGCCCGCTGCCCTGGCTCTGTTGTGACTGTCTGCCCCCCCCACCGAGGCCATCGCGCCATGCTGGCATCCTTGAAGAACGCCGCGCCCGCGCCGCGCATCCGAACACTGTTCCCGGGTGTCTTCGCCTGCGCCGTGGTGGCTGCTGCTGCCGCCTTCCTGGGCGAGCACTACAGCGCGCCCGTGCTGCTGTATGCGCTGCTGCTGGGCATGGCGATGAACTTCCTTGCCGAACAGGGTCCCTGCGGGCCGGGCATCGATTTCTGCTCCAGGACGATCCTGCGGGTGGGCGTGGCCCTGCTCGGATTGCGGATCACGCTGTCGCAGGTCGAGGCGCTCGGCTGGCGGCCGATGGTGCTGGTGATCTTCTGTGTGGCGCTCACGATCGGGCTGTCGATGCTGGCAGCAAAGCGGATGGGCTTCGAAAGCCTGTTCGGCCTGCTGACCGGCGGCGCCACCGCCATCTGCGGCGCGTCGGCGGCGCTGGCGCTGTCCGCTGCACTGCCGCCCGACCCTCGCAAGGAGCGCGAAACGCTGTTCACGGTGATCGGTGTCTCGACGCTTTCGACTCTCGCGATGATTGCGTATCCGGCCATCGTGAAAGCGCTCGGACTGGATGCGCGTTCGGCGGGCATCTTTCTCGGCGCGACCATTCATGACGTCGCGCAGGTGGTGGGCGCCGGCTACAGCCTGTCGGTCGAGACCGGAGACGCCGCCACGCTGGTCAAGCTGCTGCGCGTGGCCATGCTGCTGCCGGTGATCGTGCTGGCAGCCGCCATCACACGCGCGCGCAGCGCCGCAGACGGCGAACCGTCTGCGAACCGGCCGCCGCTGCTGCCGGGCTTTGCGGTGGCATTCGCAGTGCTCGTCGCGGTGAACAGCACCGGCTGGGTGCCGCCGGCGCTGCAGTCGGCCGGCACCGGCGCGTCGCGCTGGTTCCTGGTGGCGGCGATGGCGGCCATCGGCATGAAGACGCAGCTCAGGGAACTGGCCCGGGTCGGATACAAGCCGGTTGCCCTGATGGTCGGCGAGACGGTATTCCTGGCCGTACTGGCACTGGTGCTGATGCGCTGGCTGATCTGATCACCCGGGGCCCGCCAGGGCGGCGCCCGGCTAGAATGGCCGAAGGATCCGTGTCACGTGGCTTCCATCCCCCCTCGCCCCTCCTCCGCAGCGCCCGACGACCTGTTGCTGAAGGTCACGCCGCCGCGCGTGCCGCGCCATCATGTCGCCCGGCCACGTCTGCAGTCCGATCACGAAGCCTTGCGGGACACGCCGCTGCTGCTGGTGCAGGCGCCGGCCGGTTTCGGCAAGGCGTCGCTGCTTGCTCAGTGGCGCCGTGAACACCTGGCCCGCGGCCGGGTCGTCGCCTGGTTCTCGGCGCAGGCGCAGGACGACCTGACGCGCTTCGTCCAGGGGCTGGCCCTGTGCGTGCGCATCGGGGCGGGACGCCCGACCTTCGGACACACGCTGCTCGACAGCGCTGTGCCGGTCGATCTGGAAGGCGTGACGGTCTGGCTCGCCGAGATCGCGCAGACCGCGATGGACGTGGTGCTCATCGTCGACGAGGCAGACCGGCTGCCCGACCCTGCTCGCGCCGCCCTGGGCTATCTGCTGCGCAACGCGCCGAGCAACCTGCGCGTGGTGGTGGCGGCACGCGCCGATTGCCGCCTCGACGTGGACGACCTGATCGCCTACGGCGCGGGCGTGGCGGTGGGCGCAGCGCACCTTGCGTTCCGGATCGACGAGACGATCGACCTGGTCCGCTCGCGCTTCGGCGATCGGGTCGACCGGGACACGGCCGCCCGCCTGCACGAACTCACCGAAGGCTGGCCGCTGGGCCTGCAGCTGGCGCTGTCGGTCATCGACTCGGGCGGCGACCCGCGCAGCGCCATCGACACGCTGGCGTCGCGGGGCGGCGCCCTGCGCGACCAGCTCGTCGCGCTGCTGCTGAACCAGCTCGATCCGGCCGATGTCGATTTCCTCACGCGCATCGCCGAACTGGAGCACCTGCATCCCGCCTTGTGCCGACACGTCTGCGGCGATCCTCAGTCCGGCGAACGCCTCGAGCGGCTGGCGCGCGACACGCCCATCTTTCCGTCCGGCGAGGGAAGCGACTGGCTGCGGCTGCACACGATCGCGCGCGCCGCATTGCGCCAGCGATTCGCTGCGCTGCCCGAGGCCGAGCGCCACGGCCTTCACGTGCGGGCAGCCGAGAGCCTGGCCGCGATGGGCATGACCGACGCGGCGGCGCGCCACTCGCTGGCGGCGGGCCATCACGAACTGGCCTACGACCTCGCTGAACGCAGCCTCTACGACTCGCTGATGGCCCGCGGCCGGCAGGGAACCGTGCTCGAATGGCTGGCACAGATGCCTGCCGATGAACTCGATCGGCGCCCGCAGCTGCTGCTTGCCGCCGCATGGTCCCTGGCGGTATCAGAACGGCACGAAGAGGCGCGCCGCTGCATCGAGCGCATCCTCGCGCGCGGCGAGGTCGACGCGGCGCTGCGCTGCGAGTGCGCGCTGATCCAGAGTGGCGCGGCCGTCTGGGCCGACGATCCGGATCGCTTCGCCGAACTGCACGACCCCTGGGCGAACGATCCGCCGTTGCGCAACCCGCTGCTGTTGCAGATCCATGCCAACCGCTCCGCCTTCCGCACGCTGCTCGAGGGCGAGCCAGCAGTGGCACGGCTGCGCCAGCAGCAGGCGCCGCGCAGCGAGAGCGCCCCCGGATACCTCGCCCGCTGGGGCGACCTGATCGTCGGGCTGTCCTACCTCTGGGAGGGCCAGGTGCTGCTCGCCGAGAAGCTGCTGCGCCCGACGCTGGCACGGGCCGACGGCGACCTGGGGCGCCGCTCGCCATTTTCCTCGATGCTCGCCGCGGTGCTGGCCAGCGCGGTCTGGGAGCGCGATCAGCCCGCCGAGGCCGAAGCCCTGCTCGCCAACCGGCTCGACGTGCTGGAGCGGGGTGGGCTGCCTGAGGCCGTGCTGCTCGGATTTCGCACCATGGCGCGAATCGCGGGTGCAGCGGGCGCGGAACACCGCGCCCTGGAGCTGCTCGCCGCACTGGACGCGGTCGGCGTGGCACGGCGGCTGCTGCGCCTGCGCATCGCGAGCGTGGCCGAACAGGTGCGCCTGCATGCCCGCCGCTTCCGCGCCGAAACCTGCCGCGATCTCTGTTTGCAGCTTGACACCCAGCTGGCCGCCGCCCCGGGTGGACGGCTGTGGCAGCGCAACGCCCGTATGCTGGCCGACATGGCCGGGTCCTATGCGGCGATCGCCGCGCAGGACTGGCGCCTCGCTTCCGAACGCCTGGCCCGGGCCGATGGCGCCGCGCGAGCGCTCAAGATGGGCCGCCTGCACATCGAGCTGCTCGGGCTGCGTGCCTGGGTGCTGGACCGCTGCGGCGAACGTTCGCTGCCGATGCTGCGCGAAGCCGTCGATCTCGCCTCGGCCTACGGTCTCCTGCGGGTTTTCGATGATGCCCACCCGGCCTTGGGCGAGTGGGTGCGCCAGGTGCTCGGTTCGGCGGGTGCCCGCCCGGATTCCGCTGGGGCCGCAGCCCCTGCACGCGCGCAGGCAACGCTGCCATCGAAGGTGCGCTCCAGCCCCAGCATGGCGTTGACGCCGAAGGAGCGCGAGGTGCTCGAACTGGCCGCCCGCAGCCTTTCCAACAAGGAGATCGGACTGGCCATGCAGGTGGGCGAAGAGACCGTCAAGTGGCATATGAAGAACCTCTTCGCCAAGCTGGACGCCGGCACGCGCAAGCAGGTGGTTCAGCGCGCCCGGCTGCTCGGGTTCCTTGAACAGGCCGACTGAGCCACCCCGCCCCCGCGTCGGTCACCCCCCAATCGGTCACCCCCTCCCCCCTCTGCGCCGGGGGGGCTCCGCGGGCCGGATGTCCCTAATCTCCTCTCCATCGAAGGCTGCATCCAGCGGCCCGGAGGAGACCCATGACCCTTGCAACCCCCGCAGCGCCGGCCGTCGTGCGGCCGGCCATCCAGGTGCAGCAACTCACCTGTGCCCTTGGCGCTGAACTGTCCGGCGTCGATCTCGGCGTGGCCTCGCGTGATCCCGGTCTGCTGGCGGAAATCCGACAGCTGCTGCTCGCCCACCGGGTGCTGTTCTTTCGTGACCAGAACATCACGCGCGCCGAGCATGTGGCGTTTGCCCGCCATTTCGGCGAGCTCGAAGACCACCCGGTCGCCGGCAGCGACCCCGAAAATCCGGGGCTCGTGCGCATCTACAAGAACCCCGAATCGCCCAACGACCGCTACGAGAACGCCTGGCACTGCGATGCCACCTGGCGCGAAAGGCCGCCCTTCGGCTGCGTGCTGCGCTGCGTCGAATGCCCGCCGGTCGGCGGCGACACGATGTGGGCGAACATGGTGCTTGCCTATGCCAATCTGCCCGCGCACATCAAGCAGCAGATCGCCGGCCTGCGGGCGCGGCACAGCATCGAAGCCAGTTTCGGCGCCGCCATGCCGATCGAAAAGCGGCTGGCGCTGAAGGCGCAGTTTCCCGACGCCGAACACCCGGTGGTGCGCACGCATCCCGAGACCGGCGAGAAGATCCTCTTCGTCAACGGATTCACGACGCACTTCACCAACTTCCACACGCCCGACAACGTGCGGGTCGGCCAGGACTACACGCACGGCGCCTCCGATCTGCTGCGTTATCTGCTCAGTCAGGCCTTCATCCCCGAGTACCAGGTCCGCTGGCGCTGGTCGCCCAACGCCATCGCGATGTGGGACAACCGCTCGACCCAGCACTACGCGGTGATGGACTACCCGCCCAGCCATCGAAAGATGGAACGCGCCGGCATCGTCGGCGACCTGCCCTTCTGATTTTCTTCGCATCCAGGACTAGCCATGAACTTCCTCGACGGTCACCTCTTTCCCGAAAACCAGACCCCCCTGGTCATCACCGCCGCCCCTTATGGTCCCGAGTGGATCCCCTCCGACTTCCCCGAGGACATCCCGGTGACGATGGAAGATCAGGTGCGCAAGGCGGTCGAGTGCTACGAGGCCGGCGCCCGCGTGCTGCATGTCCATGTCCGCGAGCTCGATGGCCGGGGCAGCAAGCGCCTGTCGATGTTCAACACGCTGCTGGCCGGCATCCGTCGTGAATGCCCCGAGATGGTCCTGCAGGTCGGCGGCTCGATCTCGTTCGCCCCCGAGACGGACGGCGCCGCGGCCAAATGGCTGTCCGACGACACCCGGCACATGCTGGCCGATCTGGACCCCAAGCCCGATCAGGTGACGGTCACCGTCAACACCACGCAGATGAACGTGCTGGAGCACATGGAGCCCGCCGATGTGGCCGGCACCTCGCTGGGCACCCCGGACGGCATGCGCGCGTTCAGCGAAATGATCGTGCCCTCCACGCCAAGCTTCGTCGAGGAACACATCCGTCGCCTGTCGGCCAACCGCATCCAGAGCGCCTTCCAGTGCTACAACCTGAACAGCTTCGAGACGGTCGAGCGGCTGATCCGCCGCGGCATCTACAAGGGTCCGCTGGTGATGAACTGGGTGGCGATCTCCGGCGGCATGGACGCACCGAACATCTACAACCTCGCCAACTTCGTGCGCGCCCTGCCCGATGGCGCGATG
>DAONCJ010000163.1:0-7450 GCA_035401985.1 Burkholderiaceae bacterium
AAAGTGCGCGGCCAGATGGAAAACACCGACGTCTTCCGCGTCATCGCCGAGGCGGGGCTCGAGGCGACCCGCAAGCACCGGTGGCTGCTCGGCCAGATTAACCTGAACGACTGGATGAGCATGTCGATCCAGCGCTCGATCGACCGGGTGCAAAGCCGCATGCAGGATGGCCTCGCGTTCCTGGCCACGGTCGGTTCGATCAGCCCGTTCGTGGGCCTGTTCGGCACGGTCTGGGGCATTCTCAATGCTCTGACCGCGATCGGCGTGGCCGGCCAGGCCTCGATCGACAAGGTCGCGGGGCCGGTCGGCGAGGCGCTGATCATGACGGCCATCGGACTGGCCGTCGCGGTGCCGGCGGTGATGGGCTACAACTGGCTGGTCCGGCGCAACAAGGCGGTGATGGACGAGGTGCGCTCATTCGGTGGCGACCTGCACGCCGTTTTGCTGGCGGCCGGCAACACTGCAGCGACATCCGCCGCCAAGGCCTGAACATGGCGATGAATGTCGGGTCGCCTCAGGGCGACGACGAAGTGCTGTCGACCATCAACACCACGCCGCTGGTCGACGTGATGCTGGTGCTGCTGATCATCTTCCTGATCACGATCCCCGTGGTGACCACCTCGATCCAGCTGCAGTTGCCGCGCGAGACGGTCGAGGTGCGCGCCAGCAAGCCCGAGAACATCATCATCTCGGTCGACCGTGAAGGGCGCATGTTCTGGTACGACGTCCGCGTGCCCAATGCCCAGGCGCTGGTGGACCGCCTGAAGAAGGTCTCCACGCGAGACCCGCAGCCCGAGGTGCAGATCCGCGGCGATCACGCGGCCAACTACGATTCGATCGGCAAGGTCGTCTACGCCTGCCAGCGCGCCGGGATCACCAAGGTCGCCTTCATCACCGAGCCGCCGGCGCGGGGTCATTGATGAGGGCCACCCGACCGAGCGCAGCGAACCGCGCGGGGAGCGCCCCATGGCGATGAACATCGGGTCCGGCCCGGAGTCTTCAGAGCCCGAGGTGATGATCGAGATCAACACCACGCCGCTGATCGACGTGATGCTGGTGCTGCTGATCATGCTGATCATCACCATCCCGATCCAGCTGCACTCGGTCAACCTGAACATGCCCGTCGGTGTGCCTCCGCCCCCGCTGATCAAGCCCGAGGTGGTCAAGGTAGACATCGACGACAAGAGCGTCATTCACTGGCAGGGCGTCGCGCTGGCTGGGAAAGAAGCGCTCGACGAGCGCATGAAGGCGGCGGCCGCACAGCCGGTTCAGCCGGAGGTGCACCTGCGGCCCAGCAAGTTCGCCAAGTACGAGGTCGTGGCCTATGTGCTGGCGTCGTCGCAGCGGCTCGGACTCACCCGGATCGGTGTGGTCGGCAGCGAGCAGTTTGCCGAGTAGCCGCCGTGGATGTCTCGTACAAGCCGCGCCACTCGACGCGGCGCATCGTCGGGTTGGGGGTCGTTGTCGCGCTGCACGGCCTGGCCGGCTATGCGCTGATGTCCGGCCTTGCGCGCCAGGCGGTCGAGGTGGTCAAGAAGCCCCTGGAGACACGGATCATCGAGGAAGTGAAGCCGCCGCCTCCGCGCCCTCCTCCTCCGCCCCCGCCGCCTCAACCCCCGCGGCAGGTGGTCAAGCCGCCACCGCCGGCGGCGGCAGCACCGCCTCCATACGTGCCGCCTCCCGAGGTGCCGCTGCCGCGCGCGGCGCCGGCGCCTGCCATCACGGCGGTCACGCCGACGCCGCCGATTGCGCCACCGGTGATCGCGCCGCCCCCGCCGCCGGCTCCTCCGGCGCCCGTTGCGGCGCCTGCGCCTGCGCCGGCCCCGCCGGCGCCGGTCGCGCGGCCATCGTTGCGGCGAGGCGTGACGCCGATCCGCCAGGCCAAGCCCGAATACCCCCGCCGCGCCCTGCAGGACGAAATCGAAGGCGAGGTGATCGCCCGCGCCACGGTCAGCCGCGAAGGGCGGGTCATCGCGGTGTCGATCGTCAGTTCAAAGCCGAGGGGCGTCTTCGAACGAGCGGTCGAAACCGCGCTGCGTCAGTACGAATTTCCGCCCGACGATGCCGAATACATTGTCGAAGTGCCGTTCACATTCCGTCTCGAGTGAACGACGGGCAACGGCAGCCGCGCACGGCTTGGCGCACTGCGGGCCGCGCCAGCCGGTATGATTTCAGGCTCCGATGCGATTGACCCTGTCCCGTTCGTTCCGGCTGCTGACGCGGCTGCTGCTGGTCTGCCTGATCGCTGCCGGCTGCGATGTCGTCAATGCCCCGGTGAACCAGGACCTGCTGGGTCGCAACATCCTGCTGTCGTCGTACTCCGAGACGCCCAAGCACCTGGACTCCGTGGCCTCGTACAGCAACAACGAGACGCCCTGGACGTATGCCATCTACGAGCCGCCGCTGAAGTACCACTACCTGAAGCGGCCGTACGAACTGGTGCCGCGAACGCTCGCCTCGATGCCGGTCACCACGTACTACGACAAGGCCGGGCAGCCCCTGCCCGCCGATGCGCCTGGGCCCAGCATCGCCCGCAGCGTGATGGAGCTGCGCATCAGGCCCGGCATCCGCTATCAGCCTCATCCGGCTTTCGCCGCCGATGACAGCGGCCGACTGCTCTATCACGCGCTGACAGCGGCCGAGCTCGAGGGCAAGCGCGCACCGGGCGACTTCGCCCGCAGCGGCACGCGCGAACTGGTGGCGGCCGACTACGCCTACGCGATCCGCCGGCTGGCGACGCCGCGCATCGAATCGCCAGCCTTCGGATTTCTGTCCGAGCACATCACCGGGCTGAAGGCCTACGGAGAGCGGATCAAGCAGGTCAACACGCGGATGAAAGAGGGCCTGAGCGCGCGCGAGGCCGGCCGCTTCGGCCATCTGCCATGGCTCGACTTTCGCCAGCACGATTTTCCAGGGGTCGAGGTGGTCGACTCGCACACCCTGCGGATCAGCATCGACGGCAAGTATCCGCAGTTCAAGTTCTGGCTGGCGATGACCTTCTTTGCGCCCCTGGCCTGGGAAGTGGACGCCTTCTATTCGCAGCCCGGGATGAAGGCGCGCAATCTCACGCTGGACACCTGGCCGGTCGGCACCGGCCCCTACATGCTGACCGAGTACACGCCCAATCACCGGATGGTGCTGGCGCGCAATCCGAATTTCCGCGGTGAGCCCTATCCCTGCGAAGGCGAGCCGCAGGACAAGGCCGAGGGCCTGCTCGCCGACTGCGGCAAGACCACTCCGTTCATCGACGGCATGGTGTCGGTGATCGAAAAGGAGAGCTCGCCGATGACGGCGAAGTTCCTGCAGGGCTACTACGACATGCCGCAGTTCGAGCGTGGCGAGCCGGGCACCTCGATGCAGGTCGCCATCGACGACGACACCGGCCGCGCGCGCGAGCTGGTCGCGCACAAGATCAAGCTGCCCAGCACGCTGCAGGTCGGGCTCTGGTACTACGGCTTCAACTGGCTCGACCCGGTGGTCGGAGCGGGACGCACGCCGGAAGAGGCCGAGCGAAACCGCAGGCTGCGTCAGGCGATCGCGATCGCGTTCGACTTCGAGGAATACATCCAGATCTTCCAGGACAACCGTGCCCGTCCCAATGCCGGTCCGGTCGTGCCGGGCCTGTTCGGGTCCGAAACGGTGAAGTTCAATCCGCAGGTCTACGACATGGTCGATGGCAAGCCGCGGCGCAAGTCCCTGGACGAGGCGCGCCGGCTGCTGGCCGAGGCCGGCTACCCGGACGGGCGCGACGCCGCCACCGGCAAGCCGCTGGTGATCAACTACGACACCCAGGGCGTGGGGCCGGGCTACAAGGCACGCAACGACTGGACCAGCAAGCAGTTTGCCAAGCTGAACATCGCGCTGGAGATTCGCAACACCGACTACAACCGGTTCCAGGACAAGATGCGCAAGGGCGCGGCGCAGTTCTTCTCCTGGGGCTGGCTGGCCGACTACCCCGATCCCGAAAACTTCCTGTTCCTGCTGTATGGCCCCAACTCGAAGGTGAAGGGTGACGGCGAGAACACCGCCAACTATGTCAACCCCGAATTCGATGCGCTGTTCGAAAAGATGAAGGACCTGGACGACACGCCCGAACGCCTGTCGATCATCCAGCGGATGTCCGAGATCGTGCAGAAGGACGGGGTCTGGCTGTTCGGCTATTCCGACGAATACACCGGCGCCTATCAGCAGTGGCTGACCAACGGCAAGCCGTCGAACATCATCCGCGATTCGCTGATCTACCTGCGGCTCGACCCGAAGCTCAGGGTCGAGATGGTCAGGCAGTGGAATGCGCCGCACCCCTGGCCGCTGGCGTGGCTGGGAGCGGGCCTGGTCGCGCTCATCGTGCCCGCGTGGTTCGCCTGGCGACGCCGCCAGCGGGCCACGGCGCTGGCCGGCCGGATCGGCTGAGGCCGCGATGCTCGCGTATCTCTCACGCCGGATCGCCTACGGCCTGCTGGTGCTGATCGGCATCAATCTGGTCACCTTCCTGCTGTTCTTCCAGGTCAACACGCCCGACGACATGGCGCGGCTGCAGCTCGGCGGCAAGCGGGTCACGCCGGACGCGATCAGCAAATGGAAGGCCGAGCGCGGCTATGACCGCGCGCTGTACTTCAATGCGGACGCGCAGGGCGTGGCCAAGGTGACCGACACCGTTTTCTTCGACAGTTCGGCGCGGATGTTCGCGTTCGACTTCGGTCCTGCCGACAGCGGCCGCGACATTGCCTCCGAGATTCGCCGGCGTGCCTGGCCGAGTCTGGCGCTGGCGCTGCCGGTGTTCATCGTGGGGCTCGGCGTGTCGATCTCGCTGGCCCTGGGCCTGGCCTTTTTTCGCGGCACTTATCTCGACTTCTGGGGGTCGGTGATCTGCGTCGCGATGATGTCGATCTCATCGCTGTTCTTCATCGTGGCCGGACAGTTCGTCTTTGCGCGGCTGCTGCAGCTCGTGCCGGTGTCGGGGTTCGACGCCGGGGCGGATGCCTGGCGTTTTCTGCTGCTGCCGGTGGCGATCAGCATCGTGGCGCGGCTGGGGGGCGAGACGCGATTCAACCGCACGCTGTTCCTTGAAGAGATCAACAAGGACTACGTCCGGACAGCGCGCTCCAAGGGGCTGTCCGAGCCGGCCGTGCTGTTCGGGCATGTGCTGCGCAATGCGCTGATCCCGATCCTGTCCAGTTCGGTCGCCGTCATTCCGCTGCTCTTCATGGGCAGCCTGATCACCGAATCCTTCTTCTCCATCCCCGGGCTGGGCAGCTATCTGATCGAGGCGATCGCCGCCCAGGATTTCGCTGTCGTGCGGGCGATGGTGTTCATCGGTTCAGGGCTCTACATCGTCGGGCTCATCCTCACCGACCTCAGCTACAGCTGGGCCGACCCGCGGATCCGGCTGCAATGAAACCGGTCGTCCTGCTCACAGACGGCTTCGTGTTCGCACTGCTGGTGGCCGGTCTTGCCTATGTGCTGCATGTGCGCGGGCGACCGCAGCTGGCGGCCAACTGGCGTCTGACCCTGCGCCGGCCGGCGGCGGCGGTGTCGGCACTGATCCTGGCGGCGTTCCTGGCGGTGGCGGTGGCCGACTCGCTGCACTGGCGGGTGGCGCTGCCCGCCGCCTCGGCCGGACAGCCGGCCTGGTCGCCCGAAACCCGGTCGGCCCTCGATGCAGTGCTCGGTCCGCTGGCCGTCACCCGCGAACGCACGTATTCGTCGCCGCTGGCCTACCAGGGATTTCGCAAGGAAAGTTTCGAGCGCAATGGCACGCCGGTGCGCGACTACCCGAGGCTGAAGTTCGGCGGTGCGCACCTGAAGGACCCGTCCACGCAATGGGGCGACGATGTGCAGAACCTTGCGTGGCGAGGCGTCGGCTGGGGCGCGCTTGCCTGGGCCGTGCTCGCCCTGCTGTCGTGGGTCGCGCTGTCGCTTCGCCGCCAGCGTGCCTTCGGCAGGGCGCTGACCGACCTGGTGTTGGGCCGAACCCGCTATCCGGTGCGCTCGGTGCTGCTGGCCGCCGCGGTGCTGGCCGTGTCGGTCGGTCTGGTGGCCTCGCTGTCCAGCGGCTACCACGTGTTCGGCACCGATCGGGTCGGCGCCAGCGTGCTGGTGGCCGCCCTGAAGAGCGTGCGCACGGCGCTGGTGATCGGGGCGCTGACCACGCTGGTGGTGCTGCCGCTCGCCCTGGCCCTGGGCGTGGCGGCCGGCTATTTCCGCGGCTGGGTCGATGAAGTGATCCAGTACATCTATACGCTGCTCGCGTCGATTCCGGACGTGCTGCTGATCGCGGCGGCGGTGCTGCTGCTGCAGGTGAAGATCGACTCCAACCCGACGCTGTTCGAGACCTCGCTCGAGCGCGCCGACGCCCGGCTGTTCTTCCTGTGCCTGATCCTCGGTGTCACCTCGTTCACCGGGCTTTGCCGTCTGGTGCGCGGCGAGACCATGAAGCTGCGCGAACTCGAGTACATCCAGGCGGCGCAGGCCTTCGGCGTACCCGCGGCGCGGATACTCGTCCGCCACATCCTGCCCAACATCGTGCCGATCGTGCTGATCACCACGGTCATGCAGTTCTCCGCCTTCGTGCTGGCCGAGGCGGTACTGTCCTATGTGGGCGTCGGGGTCGATCCCAAGACGGCCAGCTTCGGCGTGATGATCAACACGGCCCGGCTCGAGCTGTCGGCGACCCCGGTCATCTGGTGGACCCTTGCCGCTGCCTTCAGCTTCATGTTCCTGATCGTGCTGTCGGCCAACCTGTTCGCGGACGCGGTCCGCGATGCCTTCGACCCGCGCACGCGGCTGCGCTCCTGAGAGCCCGCCCATGAGCGTTCCGCTGCTGATCACCGAGGACCTGCAGACCGTGCTCGAGACCGAGGCGGGCCTGGCGCGCGCGGTCGACAGCCTGAGCCTGAGCATCGAGCGGCGCGAAACCTTCGCGCTGGTCGGCGAGTCAGGCTGCGGCAAGTCGATGACCGCGCTGTCGCTGCTTCGCCTGCTTCCCGACAATGGCCGGATCGCCGGTGGCGCGATTCGGCTGCTGGGCGAAGATCTGTGCGCCTTGCGCGAACTGGACATGCAGCGCGTGCGCGGTGCGCGTATCGGCATCATCTTCCAGGAGCCTTCGACCAGCCTGAATCCGGTGATGACGGTGGGCCGTCAGGTCACCGAGGTGATCGAGCGGCACACGACATTGCGCGGCGCGGCGGCGCGCGCGCGGGCGATCGAATGGTTCGAGCGGGTCGGCCTGCCCGAGCCGCACAGGCGCTTCGACACCTACCCGTTCCAGATGTCCGGGGGCCAGAAGCAGCGCGTGATGATTGCGCTCGCCCTGGCCGCCGAACCCGACCTGCTGATCGCCGACGAGCCGACCACGGCGCTCGATGTGACGATCCAGGGCCAGATCCTCGAACTGCTGGCGCAACTGCAGCGCGATCAGGGCATGGGAATGCTGCTGATCACCCATGAC
>DAONCJ010000164.1:0-7401 GCA_035401985.1 Burkholderiaceae bacterium
GCCACCGGCATAGTGGCTGGCCTGCAGGTAGTAAGTGCCGGTCGCTCCGGGGGTGAACACCAGTTCGGAATTCAGTCCCGGCCCGCTGTCGTCGTCCAGCGCCAGCACGGTGCCCGACGCGTTGCGAAGGGTCAGCAGCGGATCGCCCAGCGGCGTGCTGCCGGTGCCGTTAAGGGCGAACGTGTACGAGGTGCCGGCGACCAGCCCGACGGCGAACCAGTCCAGGTCGAGGGCCTGCTCCAGCCGGCCCGTCTGGGTGGCGCCGAGGGCCAGCGATCCGGCACTGGAGGCCGTGCTGCCGAAGTCGTCCTGCACGCTGGCGGCAGCGGTGGTGAAGTTGTAGCTGCTGAGGCCGGCAAAGGCGTTGCCGGCAATGTCGCGGATCGAGCCGGCCGGCAGTTCGAGCACATAGCCCCCCCCGGGCTGCAGCGCGGCGGTCGGATCGACCACGACGGTGTTGCTCGAGATCTGCAGGCGGGCACTGGTTGCGACATCGAAGCGTTCGACCACCGTGCCGCTGGCCGTTCGCAGCACCAGCGAGCCGGTGCCGGCCCGGATGGCTTCGCTGAAGAACAGCGACAGGTTGGTGTCGACCGAGACCCCGGTCGTGTCGTCCGCGGGCGAATAGCCGACGACCGTCGGCGGCTGGACGTCGGAGACCGATGACACGGCGGCCGACAGCGTATAGGCGCCGATGCCGGTCGCGATGTCGCTGGCCTGCAGGTAGTAGGTGCCGGTGCGCGGCGCCGTGTACAACAGACGGGAGTTGAGGTTGCCGCCGCCGTCGTCGTCGTAGTTGAGAAACCCGCCCGTGGAATCGAAGAGGACCAGCAGCGGATCGGCGAGCCCGCCCGGCGTCGACGACAGCGAAAAGCTGTAGCTCTGGCCGGCGGTGAGCGAGATCGCGTACCAGTCGAGGTCGTCGGCACTGTCGATCGCGGCCGTCAGACTGGCGCCGACACTCAGGCGGCCGGCTGTGCCGGGGGTGTCGCCGACCGCGTCGACCGTCGCGATGGAGATCGGGGCATCGGTGGCCAGACGGATCGGCGTGCCCGGCGGTGCTTGCCGGTCCGCGGATGGTGGCGCGGCATCGACGGGTGACGGATCGGAGAGGACAGAGGAGGGCGAAGAAGACGGCATGGCAGTCCCTGGTGGCTCGGCGATTCGATCACGAACCGATTGACGCCAGGCTGACGAAGCGGCGTCGCCGCGAGTCTGGGGCCGGTGGCCCTGGAACGCTTCTGGCGGCTGACTCCTGGCCGTCGCGAGTCGCCGAATGGGCCATCTGACGGTCGAGCCGGTGTGCAAGCCCCCCGGACTTGCGCTGGTGTGACGAATCCGGCACCGGCCCGTCGGCGGGGCTTCTAGCGCGCCGGAACCATCTCGTCTTATCCTAGGCGGTCAACGGAGGAGACTGACATGACAACAGACCATCAAAAATCGAATGCCCCTGAATCCGCCACTGGCGCCGCTGCCGACCCGGCTCCCGCCCGAATCGACACCGGGCGGCGTGCCGCCGTCGCGGCGGTCGGCAGCGTGCTCGCCGCGCCGTTCATCATCGGCAGCGAGGCGCGCGCGCAGGCCACCTGGCCGAACAAGCCGGTGCGCTACATCAACCCGTTCCCGGCTGGCGGCGCAACCGACACCTTGTCGCGGCTCTACTGCGTCAAGATGAGCGAGCTCACCGGCCAGCAATGGGTGGTCGAGAACGTGGGTGGTGGCGGCGGCGACATCGGCGTGTCCGCCTATGCCCGTGCCCAGCCCGACGGCTACACGCTGGGCCTGGGCGGCGTGGCCTCGCATGGCATTTCACCGACGCTCAAGGCCGGCAAGCTGCCTTTCGATGCGGCCAAGGACTTCACCTTCGTGTCCACGCTGTGGTCGCTGCCCAACTTCCTGGTCGTCAACAACAGTGTCCCGGCCAACACCGTGCCGGAGCTGATCGCGCTGATCAAGAAGAACCCTGGCAAGTACAACTACGCTTCGGCCGGCAACGGCACGACGATTCACCTGGCCGGCGAGGTGTTCAAGCTGCTGGCCGGGCTGGAGATGACCCATGTGCCTTACCGGGGCGCCGCACCGGCGATGGTCGACGTCATCGGCGGTCAGGTGCAGATGATTTTCGACAACATTCCCGGTGGGCTGGTGCAGTACAAGGCCGGCAAGGTCAAGGGCTTCGGCGTCACCAGTCTGACCCGCAGTCCGGTGGCTCCCAACATCCCGGCAATGGCCGAGTTCCTGCCCGGCTTCGAAGTCACCTCATGGACCACGGTGACCGGTCCGGCCAATCTGCCGCCGGCCGTCATCGAACGGATTTCGATGTTCACCAAGCAGGCGCTCGAGAGTCCCGGGATCAAGCAGGACTTCTTCGATCGTGGCGCCACCCCGGTCTGGCGGACGATGGCCGACACGGTCGCCTTCCGTGCCTCCGAAGAAAAACGGCTCGGTGACATCATCCGGCGCGCGAAGATCACGATCGACTGATTTTGCCCATGATCGGGCTGGGGCCAATTCGTAGTCCCAGTCCGACCGGCTCCCGTCCGGGCAACCGACAGACACGGGTGACGTGCTGCGGAACACTGGGGCTTCCCGATCCTTCAGGCAAAGCTCCCTGCCATGCACGTCATGCCGACTTCTTCGCGGCCGGCCACGGCTGCTCGCCGACCGCCTGCGCCGCGCTGTCCTCCCCATCCCCCCCTGTCGGCTCAGATCGATGCCAGTGCCAATAGCCTGCTGGCGGCACTTCCCGCGCCCGACTGGCAGCAGTGGTCCAAGCAGCTCGAGTGGGTGGCGATGCCGTTCGGTCAGGTCGTCTACGACGCGGGCAGTCCGGTCACCCATGTGTATTTCCCGACGACGGCTGTCGTTTCAATGCTGGTCCTGATGGCCAACGGGGACTGCGCCGAGGCGGCGACGATCGGCAATGACGGTGTGGTCGGCGTGCCGCTGATGCTGGGGGGCATGTCGACGATCGGGCGGGCCGTCGTTCAAGTCGGCGGCCATGCCTACCGCTTGAAGAGCGAGGTGGTCACCGAGACCTTCAACCGCGGTGGCGCGGCGATGCATCTGCTGTTGTGCTACTCGCAGACACTGCTGACCCAGATGGCCCAGAACGCCGCCTGCAACCGGCACCACACGGTGGATCAGCAGGTCTGCCGGCTGATCCTGATGAACCTCGATCGGGTGAAGGGCAATCTGCTCCAGCTGACACAGGAACTGCTCGCCGGAAAGCTCGGTGTGCGGCGCGAGAGCGTCACCGAGGTGGCGCTGGCGCTTCAGCGGGCCGGTCTGATTCGTTATGCCCGCGGCAGCATCGAAGTGCTCGACCGCGACGGGCTCGAGCAACGGGCCTGCGAATGCTACGGCGTGGTCAAGGGCGAGTCGCTGCGGCTGCTGCAGCTTGCCGGCACGAACCAGTCGAGCACCTGGAACAAATACCGCACTTCGATCCGCTGAGTCGCGCCATTCGGCTTCGTGCACAGTAGCGGCCATTCCCCAAAGAATGGAGCGCTCGGATGCAGTTCGGCAGCGACAACCAGACCGGCTGTTCAGCGCCGGTGATGCAGGCGCTGATGGCGGCCAACGCCGGCCACAGCCACGGATACGGGGACGATGACTGGACCGGCCGGGCGAGCGCCGCACTCGCCGAGGTCTTTCAGACAGAGCTGGATGCCTTCCTTGTCACGACGGGCACGGCGGCCAATGGACTGGCCCTGGCCAGCCTGGTGCAGCCGTGGCAGCTCGTGCTGTGCCACGCGCAATCGCATCTCGCAACCGACGAGTCGACCGCACCCGAATGGTTCACCAGTGGCGCGCGAGTGCACGCCATCGCCGCCGACCAGCCCAAGCTGACGGCAGACGCGCTGCGCGGTTATCTGGCGCGCGCCGGGCGCGATCATCCGCACAATCCGCAGCCCGGGGCCGTCAGCATCGCCCAGTCGACCGAATGCGGGCTGGTGTACTCGGCTGACGAGATCGCCTCCATCGCCGAATGCGCCCGCGCCCATGGCATGGCGCTGCACATGGATGGGGCCCGCTTCGCGAATGCGCTGGTGGCCAGCGGCGGCTGCGCCGCGGACCTCAGCTGGCGCGCAGGGGTCGACGTGCTGACGCTGGGCGCCTCGAAGAACGGCTGCTGGGCGGCCGAAGCCATTCTGGTCTTTCGCAGGGAACTGTCGGCCGGTCTGGCGCATCGCCGCAAGCGCGCCGGTCACCTGGTGGCCAAGGGGCGTCTGCTCGGGGCGCAGATGTCGGCCTGGCTGCAGGACGGGCACTGGCTGGCACTCGCCGCCCACGCCAACCGGCAAGCCGCGCAGCTGGCCCGCAGGCTGAGCGAAGTGCCGGGCATCGAACAGGTGTGGGCGGTCGAGGCCAACGCATTGTTCGTGCTGATGCCCCGTGCGATGGCACTCGCGCTGCAGGCTGACGGCGCCGAGTTCTACGAGTGGTACGCCAGCGCGCTGCCGCCGGGGCGCGGCCTGCCGCCCGACCAGATGTTCGTTCGGCTGGTGTGCTCGTTTGCCACCACCGACGAGGAGATCGACACGTTCGTCGGCAGGGCGGTACAGCACTCAGCCACCTGAGCCCTTGCGCTCGGTGACTCGACATGCTGTCTGGCGGGCCGAGGACCCGCGCGACGACCGCAGTGCCTGCCCTCAGCGTCCCGAGTAGCTGGGCGGGCGCTTCTCGAAGAAGGCGCGGATGCCTTCGTTGAAGTCTTCGCCGCGGGTGCACAGGATCTGGTTGCGGTCCTCCATCGCGATCACCGCTTCCATCGAATTGGCATCGATCGCGTGGCCGAGAGCCTCCTTGGTCAGCCGAAGGCCCAGGGGCGTGGCATGCAGCATGTCGGCGGCAAACGAGCGCGCCTCGTCCTCGATTTCCTCAGGGGCGCTGATGCGGCTGACCAGTCCGAGCTGGTAGGCGCGCTGGGCGTCGATGAAGCGGCCGGTCAGCATGTATTCGGCGGCCACCGATGAGCCGACCATCCGGGGCAGGAAGTAGCTGACTCCGATGTCGCATGCGCTCAGGCCGATCCGGATGAAGGCGGCGTTCATCCGCGCGTCAGGCGTGACGAGCCGGATGTCCGAGGCCAGCGCCAGCGCGAAGCCGCCGCCGGCGGCCGAGCCCTGCACGATGCTGATGATCGGCTGCGGGCAGCGCCGCATCTTCAGCGCGATGTTGCGGATCGCGTGCTGCGAGTCGAGGTTGTCGCTGACCGTGGGGTTGCCCTGGGCGCGGCGGGCCATCGCCTCCTTCAGATCCAGGCCGGCGCTGAATGCGCGGCCCGCGCCGCGCAGCACGACGACCCGTGCCGGCGAACGGGTGGTCAGGCCGCCGAAGTAATCGTTGAGATCCTGAACCAGCGCCTTGTTCAGCGCGTTCAGTTGCTCGGGGCGATTCATCGTCACCCAGTCGACACCGTTCTCGTTTCGGACGTCCAGATGCTGGTAGGCCATGTGCAGCGACTCCTGTGGAATGCGTAGGCGGGCCGGCCAGCGTAGCAGTGCGGCTCAGGCGCGTCGCTGGCTCTCGTCTCGATACGCCTGCATGCGCGCCTTCAGGCCCGGCTCGGCCGCCGAGCGGACGAGGTCGGCGAGGCTGGCATCGGCCAGGGCATCGGGCGTGGCGTCGAGCGTGCGATAGAGCCGGGCCCGGCTGGCGGGAGGCAGCACACCGGCCACCCGCCGCGCTTCCTGCACGATGTCGGGCCACTGCGCCTGCGCGGTCAGCTGGCGCACGAAGCCGCAGGCCAGCGCCTGTTCGGCATTGAAGGTGGCCAGCGACTCCAGAATGTCGCGGGCCTTCTCGGCGCCGACCAGCGCGGCCAGGCGCCGTGTGCCCAGCACCAGACCGAAGGCCAGACCGGGCATCCGGAACGTGGCGCCCGGCTCGGCGATGCGCCATTGGCAGGCGGCGAAAATATCGGCCCCGGCACCGAAATTGCGGCCATGCGCCAGCCCGACGGTCAGGCAGGGCGAGCGCGAGACGGCCTGCAGCAGGGCCTCGATGCGCACGAAGCGCAGCAGCAGGTCGGCTTCGCTCTGGTCCTCGAAGCCCCCGAAGTCGAAGCCCGCGCTGAAGTTGCGTCCGTTGCCGCGCAGCACGAGCACGCGCACGCCCCGGGCCCCGGCCTGCGCGACCACATCGAGCAGTTCGTCGACGATCTGGGCGTTCAGCGCGTTGGCGCTGCGCTCGCGATCGAGCGCAACGGTCCAGCAGTCGTCCTGCCGGTCGATGGAAAGGGCAGGGGTGGCGGCCATCATGCGGGAACGTTCGAGTAGCCTGAGACGAACGGGGCAGCCTCGGTGCTGCCCGGCGTGAAGGAATGGCGCTCGGTCCGACCGATGTCCCCGCCGTAGCAGTGAATGCTGATGGCCAGCGTTTCGGCGGACGCATTGCGCACCCGGTGGATGTCGCCCAGCGATGGCGACACGACGCCGACGTCGCCGGGGCGGATCGGGATCTCGTCGCCATGGCGCTCGGGTCTGCCCTCGAGCAGCCGGTAAGGCGTGCAGATTTCGGCGCCACGGAGCATGCCGATGACGCCCCACATCAGATGGTCGTGGATCGGCGTCTGCTGGCCCGGGCCCCAGACGAACGAGACCACGCTGAAGCGGCCCAGCGGATCGCGATGCAGCAGGTTCTGCTGGTAGTGGTCGGGGTGCGCCTGAGCCATCTCGGCGGGCAGCCAGTCGTCCTGCGCCACCAGTGCCGCCATCGCGGCGCGCACCTGCGGCAGGACGATCGGTTCCTCGGCGCTCGCGGACACCGCTGAGGTGACTGCGGCGATGAACTGCTGGAATCGGTCACTCATGTGTGCTCCCTTGGGGCATCGAGTGCGGCGCGGACGGCGTCGGTGTGTTCGCCCAGCAGCGGCGGGCCAACGGTGACGGGCAGCGTCTGCCCGTTGAAGCGCACCGGCGAGCCGAACGTGCGGGTCATCGTGCCGTCGGGCAGTCGCAGCGGCTGCACCCAGCCCATGTGCTCGACCTGGGGATCGGCCAGTGCGGATTCGTAATCGTTGATCGGCGCGTGGGGCACCCCGGCCGCCTCGAACGCGCTCAGCCAGTCGGCCACTGTGCGGGTGGCAAAAACCGGGTCGAGCACGTCCTTCAGCGCGGCCTGGTTCGTCGCCCGGTCCAGGGTCGAGCGGAAGCGGGCGTCATCCGCCAGCGCGGGCAGGCCGACCACGTCCAGGACCTTCAGCCACAGCGAATGGTTGCCCGCCGCGATGGCGAAATAGCCGTCCGACGCGGCAAACGCGCGGTAGGGCGCATTGCGCGGGTGGGCCGAGCCGAGCTTGCGCGGATTGCGCCCGGTGCCGAACAACTCGCTGGTCTGCAGCGCGGCGATGGCCAGCGTGCAGCCGAACATCGGGATGTCGAGGTGAGCGCCGGG
>DAONCJ010000165.1:0-7369 GCA_035401985.1 Burkholderiaceae bacterium
CAAGGCCAGCGAACGCCGCTCGGCGGTGGTGTCGGTGATCGTGGCGACCCGGTCCAGGCGCAGCGAGCGGCCATCGGCCAGTGGCAGTTCGAGCGCGCCCAGTTCTGCGGCCGTGCGCACGGTGGCGATTGTTCGCACCGACTGCTCGGCCCCGCCGACGTCGCCCCGGCCGCCTGGCGCCTCCTGCTGAACGAGCTTGAGGCGGCGCGACACATCGAGCGCCGAGACGTTCAGCGCCGCCATGCGCTGCGCATCGAGCTCGACCCGCACCTCGCGCAGCACCCCGCCGATCCGCTTGACCAGACCGACGCCCGGCACGGTCAGCAGCCGCTTGGACACCGTGTTGTCGACGAACCAGGACACGCCCTCCTCGTCCATGCGGTCGGAGGCGACGGTAAAGGCGAGCACCGGGCGTCCGGCCGTCGTGGCCTTGCTGACGGTGGGATCGCGCATGTCGCTGGGCAGATCGGCCCGCACGCGGCCGATGGCATCGCGCACCTCGCTGACCGCATCGGAGGGGTCCTTCTCGAGGACGAACTCGACATTCAGCGTGACCTGACCGTCGAGGATCCGCGAGTAGATGTGCTTGACGCCCTGCAGCGTGGCGACCGCGTTCTCGAGCTTGCGCGAGACTTCGGTCTCGAGCTGCGCGGGCGCGGCGCCCGGAAGGCTGGCGTCGACCGTGACCACCGGCAGTTCGATGTCGGGGAAGTCCTGCACCTCGGACTTCTGGAAGCTGATGATGCCGGCCAGCGTGAGCAGGACGAACAGCAGCACTGCCGGAATCGGGTTGCGGATCGAGAACGCGGAGAAGTTCATCGTGGCTCCGTGTTCACCGGCCGGCCGGGGTCGTCAGCCGGACCAGATCGCCGTCGTTCAAAAAGCCGGCGCCGGCCGCCACGAGGCGCACATCGGGTTGAAGGCCACTGGTAATCTCGACGCGATCGCCGACGCGCCGTCCGATCTGCACGCGCCGCTGCGCCACCCGGCTGTCGGGCTTGACCTCGAACACGTAGTTGAACCCGTCGCGCACCACCAGCGCCTGTTGCGGCACGGTGAGCGCGGTGCTGCGGCCGAGCACAAACTCGCCACGGGCAAACATGCCGGCGCGGGCCGCGGACCCCACCGGCAGGTCGACATAGACCAGGCCGGTGCGCGCCTGCGGGTCGACGGTCGGCGCGAGCATGCGGACCTTGCCCTGCAGTCGGGCCCCGTTCGCCGACGTGACCTCGACGGACTGGCCGACCCGGATCTTGTCGAACTCGGTGGCGGTGACTTCGGCGCGCCATTCGAGGCGATTGCGACGGATCATCCGGAACAGCTCCTGGCCGACCGGCAGCACGGCGCCCACCGTGGCGTTGCGTGCCGAGATGACGCCGTCGTCGGGCGCGCGCACCTGCGCCTGCTGGATTCGCAGTTGTTGCGATCGGACCTGCGCGTCCATCGACCGGACCCTGGCCGCTGCGGTGGTCTCGGCCGTGAGGTATTGCCCGATCTGCACCGCGCTCAGCGCGCCGCTGCCCTGCACCTGACGTGCGCGCGCCGCATTCGATTGCGCCTCGGCCAGCGTGGCCTGCGCTTCAGCCAATGCCGCCTGCGCCTGGGCCAGTTCCGCGCGCACGGTGTCGATCGAGAACACGGCCAGCACCTGACCCTTCTTCACGTTGTCGCCGACGTTCACCTTCACATCGGCCAGACGCAGCCCGCCTATTTCGGTGCCGATCGAGGCCTCCTGCCAGGCGGTGATGCTGCCGTTGGCAGGCAGCCGATCGGTGACATCGGCACGCGTCGGTGACACCACGTCGACCACCAGCGCCGGCTGCGGCTGCGTTGCAGCAGCGGCAGGGGCCGACGCGCCGACGCTTCCACCCGACAGGGCGGCGACGAGGAAAATCGTCACACCTGTCAAAGGAACCGCGGCGGCGGCGATCAGCAGGACGGGCAATCGCCTGGGAGTGGCGGGCGAGCGCCCGGGAAAGGCGGGGAATCGGAACTTCATGAAGTCGTCCTGGTCTTCGGCAGGGATTTCTGATCGGGATCGGCAGCGGCAGCGGCATCGGGCGCGTGCGACCAGCCACCGCCCAAGGCGCGATAAAGGGCGATCCAGGCCGACACGCGATCGCGATGCAGCGCGGCCAGCGAGGTGTCGGCCTGCAGAGTCAGGCGCCGGGCGTCCTCGAGTTCGAGCCGGCTGCCCAGACCGCTGCGCCAGCGCGTTTCGGCACCCGCCAGGGACTCGCGATAAGACTGCGCGGCCTGCAGCGCCTCGCGCTCTCGCAGATCGGCGCTGCCCAGGCGAACCATCGCCTGCTCGACTTCCTGGATGGCAGTGCGCACCTTGGCCCGGTAGTTGGCCAGCGCCAGTTCGTGGCGCGAACGTGCGGTCTGCACGGCAGCGGCACGCCGGCCACTGTCGAACAGCGGCACACTGATCGATGGACCGATCGACCAGCTGGTCGTGCTCAGCGTGACCCCATTGGCCTCGAACCGCAGCGGGCCGATGGAGCCGGTCAGCGCCAGCCGCGGATACCGGTCGGCGATCGCCACGCCGATGTCGGCGCTTGCCGCGGCAAGCTCGCGCTCGGCGGCGGCCAGATCCGGACGCTGGGACACCAGTTGGGCGGGCAATGACTCGACGCGGAATCGCATGGGTTGCGGGAGCGCCGCAGTTCGCGCGGCGAGCTGCGGGCGCAGCTCGGGTTCGTCGATGGCGGTGAGTGCCGCCAGCGCCTTGATCGCCAGTTCGCACTCGGCGCGCTGGACCTGGACACGCGCCGCCTGCTCGGCGGATCCGGCGCGGCTCAAGGCCGCCTGGCCGCCCGACTGAAAGCCCGCCGAGGCTGCCAGCATCGTCAGCCGTTCGGACTCGCGGCGCGAGGCCAGATCGGCTTCGTCGATCTGCACCTGCCGTTCGCAGGCTCTAAGCGCCACATAACGGTTGGCCACCTCGGCCGCCAGCGAGACCCGTGCGTCATGCCATTCGGCCGCGCGCGCATCGAGTCGTGCGGCGCTGGCCTGGCGCTCGCGCAATTGACCGCCGAACAGATCGAGTTCCCAGCTCGACTGCAACTGCAGCTGGTCCTGCGTGCGCAGGATGACCGGCCCGCCGAAGGTGATCGGTCCGCGCACCCGCGAAGCGGTGGCATCCAGACCGGGGAGCGCCGACGCCCCTGCGCGGACGACCGCCGCCTGCGCCTCCGCGATGCGGGTGGCGGCCTGCGCCAGCGAAGCGCTCTCGCGCTGGGCCGCGTCGATCAGCGACACGAGCACCGGATCATTGAACTGCTGCCACCAGCGGGCAAGATCGCCAGTGCTGCCACCGTGCGGACGCTGGGCGTGCCATTGGGTCGCGACCGGCGCCGGCGCAGGCGTCGGTTCGGGCCCGACCGGCCCGAGCGCGGAGCAGGCCGACAGCAGAACGGCCGCAGAGACGACTGCGAGCCGCCCTCGCCGCGAGCGCGAATTGCCAGACCCGTCCCGGGCCGATCCATTGCCGTACCTCATGCTTGCCGAGTGCTCCATCGATCTGCTATTTCCTGGCGGGCTGTCGAGCGGCCCGCCTCGCCTGCACGGTCTTCGCCGGCGCGTTTGATTGCTTCGTCTTGCGCTGCCGCCGGATGCGCTCGGCTTCGACAATGGCGCAGCCATAGTCAGCCAGACGCTCCGACAGTGCGTCGATGCTGCGCGAACCCCCCAGCACGCCCGGCGCCAGGTAGCGGATTTCATCCTGACAGGTGAACAGATGCACCGCCATGCCGATCATCGCAACGGCCGCACGATGCACATCCCGATCGACGCGCCCCAGCCCCAGCTCGCGCAGCAGCAACCGCGTGAGCTCGCTGAAGCGCGGACGCAGCTGCTGTTCGACGACCTGCTGCCACGCGCCAGTGGGCTCGAACAGCTCGCGGTAATGCAGCTTGATCATCAGCGCGGTCTCGTGATCGCGCTTCAGCGGCTCGAGAAAATCGCGATAGAAATTCCGCAAGGCCTGATCCAGCGGCCGCACCGGCAGGTCGGTCGGATCGTCGGCCACCGGCAAGCCTGCACGGGCCCTGAACAGCTCGCGGTACAAGGCTGCCTTGTCGCCGAAGTGGTAACTGATCGCCGCCACATTGACGCCGGCCTCGTTGGCCAGATCGCGCACCGAGGTGGCCTTGAAGCCGCGCTCGGCGAACAGCCGAAGCCCTGCGGCCAGCAGGCGGCCGCGGGCATCGCCATCGGACCGGCCGGATGGCGCGGCCGGCGACTGCACGACCGGAGCCGGCGCGACCGGCGATGGCTGGCGGGAGATCGGGGTGCGGGAAGGCGGGTGTCTGCGCATGATGGACGGGGCTGTGTCGCCCGCAGACCCGCCATCTTACAACTGATCCAAACAACTGTTTTAATTCAAACAGTCGTTTGAATGTGAAGTTTCATCACGAACCATCGCGCTCGAAGATCGCTTCCGGCAGCAGCGCACTGACCGTGACATTGGGCAGGTCGACCGCATTGCTGATCCGCAGGTCGACGGCCAGGGAGCAGATCACATAGGCCTGTTCGCGGCTGAATCCGCGCTCGCCCAGCAGCAGGATCATCTCGAGCAGCGCATTGCGGGCCGCCAGCGTCAGGTCCTCGCATTCCTGCGTGCCGTCCTCGCGGATCGGCAGCCCGGTGGTCGCGACGAAATTGTGCGGAGCGGCCCATTCGGGGGCGGCGAACCAGCCGGGATGCGAGAACCGCGGAAAGCGCATGCCATTGCGCCGCGCTTCGCCGGGCAGCAGCTTGAATCGCACGACCGCAGTGGCGCCCATCTCGATGCCCGTGATGCAGCACTCCGAGTCGCCCTGCGCGTAGTGCGCATCACCGAGCGAGAACAGCGCACCGTCGACGTTCACGGGGATCTGCAGGCGGGCGCCGCGCGTCAGCTGGCGGATGTCGGCATTGCCCCCGTTCTCGCGCGGGGGCATGGTGCGCAGGCCGGTGCTGGCAATCGGCTCACGGGCCGGGACGGCATCCTGGGCGTCGGGTGGCAGCGCGATCCCTCCACGGCGCACGACATCGGCTTCGCGCGCGGTCCATCGCACGAGCTGCTCGTGCGACGGCGCCACGCCGGCCGTGCCCATGAACACGCCTGCGGGAATCCGCACGCCAGGGATCTGCGCAGATCGCGCAAATCCATCAGCCATCTGCCAATGGGCCAGAAAACTGGCGTCGAACACGTTGCGCAGAAAGCCCGCCCCGGGCCGGATCACCGTCCAGCCATGGGGCTGCGCAATCAGGTCGACGAACTCGATCTCCAGCAGATCGCCCGGCTGCGCGCCGGTCACGAACACGGGGCCGGTCAGCGGGTGGCCTGCCTTTCGATCATGGCGGGCGAGATCGTCGAATGTCATGCCAGGCTTGACCTGTCCATCCGAGGCGTCGCGCGTTTCGAGCAGCACCTCCTCGCCCGGCGCAATCTCGAGCAGCGGCTCGATGTCCGGATGCCAGCGGTTGTGCCCGGTTCCGGGGTCGTCGCGAAGACGCTTGCTGCGATCGATGCGCACGGACTTCATTGCTTGATCCTCCTTCAGGGGCCGCCGTGCGTGGCGGGCGGCCGATGCTGGTTGCGGTTCATGGCGGGCGCGAAACCTCGCGCGTTGTCGGGTGATGCCTGGGCAGGCTATTGTGCTGCACCCTCGCGTCGACACCACCGTCAAGGATCTCATCGAGCATGCAGCCTGCCGCCTCCGCCATTTCCGCCGCCTCCCCTGGCACCTCTGTCGCACCGGCCTCCCCGGCCTCCATGCCTTCGGCCATCGATCAGCAGGCCATCGATCAGCGCGTCTACGACCTCTACGACGAGTATTGCCACGGCGCATTCGATCGCCGGGAGTTCCTGCGCCGTGCCAGTGCGCTGGCGATCGCCGGCACGGGGGGCCTGGCGATGGCCCAGGCGCTGCTGCCGCGCTATGCGCAGGCGCAGACCATCTCGTTCACCGACACGCGCATGAAGGCACGCTACGTCGAGTACCCGTCACCGGGCGGCAACTCGGGCCGCATGCGCGGCTATCTGGTCCAGCCGGCCGGCACCGGCCCCTTTCCCGCCGTGGTGGTGTTTCACGAAAACCGTGGCCTGAATCCGTATGTGGAAGACGTCGCACGGCGCCTCGGGGTGGCCGGCTTCCTTGCGCTGGCTCCCGACGGTCTTGCGCCGGTGGGCGGCTACCCCGGGAACGACGACGACGGCCGCACATTGCAGGCCGGGCTGGACCAGGCAAAATTGCGCCAGGACATGGTCAACAGCGCACGCTTTCTGAAGTCACACGCAATGAGCAGCGGCAAGCTGGGCGCGACGGGGTTCTGCTGGGGCGGTGGCATGACCATGCAGCTGGCCGTGGCGCTGGGCACGGATCTGCAGGCCGGCGCGCCCTTCTATGGCGCAGCGCCCGATCCGGGCGCGGCACAGACCATCCGCGCGCCGCTGCTGGTTCATTACGCCGAGAAGGACGACCGCATCAATGCGATGTGGCCCGACCTCGAGGCTGCGCTGAAGGTCGCCGGTGTCGCCCGCCAGATGCATGTGTATCCCGGCACCCAGCACGGCTTCCACAACAATTCGACGCCCCGCTATCACGAGGCGTCAGCGGCCCAGGCCTGGGACCGCACGCTGGCGTTCATGCGCCAGCACCTGGCCTGAGCCGCTGCGCGCCTAACCGATCACATCGCGCGAAATGATCTCGCGCTGGATCTCGCTGGTGCCGCCGAAGATCGTGTAGGCGCGCGCGTTCAGGTAGCCGGCAACGACCGGCCGCGCGACGTCGTCGAGCACCACGCCCGAGGGCGCGAGGTGCAGGGGACGCTGCGACTCCCAGACCAGCGCGTCGCTTCCCAGCAGCCGCAGACCCAGGCGGGTGACCGACTGATGGATCTCGCTCCAGCGCAGCTTCAGCAGCGACGAGACGCTGCCCGGGTTCTGGCCGACCTGCAGCGACGACATCACCCGCAGCTCGGTCATCTCCAGTGCACGGATGTCGATCTCGATGCTGGAGAACGCCAGCGCGATGTCGGGGTCGGACAGCACCGCCGACGCTTCGCCCGGCTCGGTGGCGACCAGGCGCTGGATGCGATCGAGCGCCGCGCGCAGGCGGCCTGCCGAGATGGCGCCGCCGCGCTCGAACTCGAGCAGATACTTGGCGATCGTCCAGCCCTGCCCTTCATCGCCGACCCGGCACGAGACCGGCACGCGTACCTCGTCGAAGAACACCTGGTTGACCTCATGGTCGCCGCTGGCGCTGCGGATCGGGCGCACGGTGATGCCCGGCGTCTTCATGTCGATCAGCAGGAAGCTGATGCCGTCCTGCTTGCGGCCCTCGGCCTCGCCGGTGCGCACCAGTGCGAACATGCGGTT
>DAONCJ010000166.1:0-7366 GCA_035401985.1 Burkholderiaceae bacterium
GTCATGATGGTGACGGTCGGCTTGTTGAGGTCGGGGAACACGTCCACCGGGGTGCGCGAGAGCGTGAACGCGCCGTAGGCCATCAGAACGACGCTGGCGATGATCACCAGCAGCCGGTTCGTCAGGCTGTTGTCGAGTAGCCACTTGAACATGTCAGCGCACCTGGTTGATCAGGGTGGCGCCTTGGGTGGCGATGCGGTCCCCGGCCTTCAGGCCCGATGTGACCGCGACGTTCACACCATCGAGGGCCTCGGTCGTGATGCTGCGAGGCTCGAAGCGCTCGGGCGAAGTCTTGACCCAGACGACGGTCTGGTTGGCCGGGTTCTTCATCAGCGACGCGACCGGGACCGCGATGCCCTTGACCTTCTGCTTCGTCTGCACGAAGACGCGCACGGGTTGTCCTACGGCCAAGCCGTTCAGGGCCGCACCCTGAGCGCGGAAGCCCAGCGGCAGCGCTTGCTCGCGCAGGCTGCGCGCCGCACCCAGGTACTCCAGCGGCACACGCTGGTCACCGACTGCCAGCGTGGCACTGCCGACATTGGCCGCGAGCGAGGGCTCGAAGGCCAGTGCCTCGATGCGCAAGCGGCTCGGGTCGATGATCTCGAACAGCAGTTCGCGGGCATCGACCACCTGACCGGCCACCACATGGGCCGAGGCGATCACGCCCGACACCGGGGCCACCAGCGCTTCCCGCGTTGCCAGGCCGCCGCCAACGGCCGCCATGCGCTCGGCCAGGCTGGCTGCCTCGCTTTCGGCCGCCTCGATGTCCTTGCGCGGCACGGTATCCGACAACTCCTTCAGCCGCGTCACGCGCTTGTCGGCGAGCGACTTGGCCGCGCGCAACTCGGCCAATTGCGCGGATTGATTCGATCTCTCGATGGGCGCGGTCGAGGGCACCACGTAGGCCAGCACCTCGCCCTTGCGCACCACCTGTCCCGGGTTGGGCAGGCCGCGTGGACCGGGCTCGATGCGGCCGGCGTTCAGCGGCTGCACCTTGCCGCCGGCGTTGGGATCCATCAGCACCTTGCCGTTCAGCTCGACCGAGCGCGGCAGCTCGGCCTCAGCAGCCACCATCGTACGTACTCCCAGCTGGCGCTGGGCCGGCTTGGGCAGGAACACGCTGCCGTCGGGCTGGCGTTGGGGGCCGTTTGCGCTCGGCGCAGCGGGTGCGTCGCCGTGGTCATGGCCTTCCCCGGCCTGCGCGGTCAGTGGGCCCACGAGTGCCAGCACCACGCCGAGCCAGGCCAGGCGATGCAAAGAAGCGCGCTTCATGCTGCACCTCCGGCGCGAACCTGGCGGGCGGCCATCAGGCGTCTCCCGCCAAATACCAGCACGGCAAGGACGGCCAGGCCGCCGGAGGCCCATCCGCCGACCTCCTTCCATGAAAGTTCATGCGCAGGCTCGTCGGTGTGGGCGGCCTCGTGCAAGTCGAGTTCGCCGGCCAGCAGATCGACCTCCGCCCCAGCGGTCACGGTCGCGGTGATCGGCAGCACGCCGGGCTTGGGCGCTTCCTTGAGCACCACTTCATACGCGTCGTCGCCATGGGCCTCGGCCTTGAACTTGGTCCCGTCGATCTCGAGTTCGATCTGCGCGCCACGCACCGGGGTGTTGTCGACGAATCGGTCGAGGTAGAGCGTGACCTGCTTGCCATCGAGCACGCCGACGAGCTCGAAGGTCTCGGACACCGCCGCAAAGCGGGGCAGCGCGGTGCCCGTGGCGGCCGGGGCGGTGTCGCCGTGGTCATGGCCATCGCCGGCGATGACCGGCAGGGCGTTGCCGAGCAGCACGGATGCAAGGCAGAGCGCAGCCAGGGAGTGGGAAGACTTCATGGGATGGGATTCCTGATGGGGTTCGCTGAGCGTGTTCGTGGGGGCGTGTGCCGTCGGCTCACTGCGGCAGCAGGCCCAGGGCCTGCCGCCACGCCGAGATGGCTGCGGCGAGTTCGATGCGGGCGCGCACGGCCTGTCGCTCGGCGTCGGCGGCCTCGGCCTCGATGCGCAAGCGCGTGGGCAGGTCGGATTCGCCCAGGCGGAAGGACTTGTCGAAGAAGCCGCGCGATTCGCGCGCCAGTTGGGCGCGACGATCGGCAGCGGCCAGCTGCGCCCGCGCCGCGTCGGTGCGCGCGCGAGCGGCTTCGCGCTCGCCCGCCAGGCGGGCACGTTCCAATGCCATCTGCGCCTGCAGTTCGACCGCCTCGGCGCGCGCAGAGGCCACGCGGGCATCGTGCCGGGGACCGGCGCCGAAGGGGATGCGCACACCGACCGTGAAGGTCTGCTGGTAGGACTCTCCGTAAGTGCCCCGATCGCGGGTGGCGGCGATGGTGAGTTCCGGGCTGGCGCGAGACTGCGTGGCCGCGAGTGCAGCCACGCCGTCGGCGACGGCGGAGCGGTCCTTCAACGAGAGCAGTTCGGCATGCGTGTCCAGGCCGTCTGCAGGACCGGTCGCCGTGGACGGCTCGGGTTCGGCGTCGGCGCCGGGCGCGGCGCTGGGTGCGGCAGCCGCTGGCATGGCGACGAGGGGACGAAGCTGCTGCCAGGCGGCCGTGAGCGCGCCTTCGGCCTGCGCCACGGCCGCTTCGGCCGCCGCGACGGCGCCGTCGGCCTGGTGCTGGTCGGCACGGGCCAGGTCACCGGCTCTGAGCCGCTTGCCGACATCGGCGGCAATGCGTTGAACGTTGTCGAGCTGGCCGCGTGCGGCATCGAGCTCCACACGGGCCCGCTGCCACGCCCACCACGCTTCGCGCACAGCGGCAGCCACGCGCAGCTGTGCCGCCGTGGTACGGCTCTCGATGGCACGGCCCTCGGCGTCGGCCAGGGCCTGGCTGCGGCCACGTTCGCCCGGCAGCCACAATGGGATGGCCACGCCGACCTCGACCTCACGGGTGCCGAGGTTTCGGTTCAGGCGGTCCGTCTTGGTGGACAGCTCCATCGCCACTGGCTCGGGCGTCCATGCTTGGGCCGCGTCCCGCTGCGCGCGTGCCGCGTCGCGCCGCGCTGCCAGCGCTTGCGCTTCGGGCTGCCGCGCCCAGGCGGTTTCGAAGGCTGCTCGCAGCGTGGGCGGGGTCGGCTCGCTGGGTGCAGCAGGGGTCTGCGCACGCGCTTCGATCGCGACGCCCATCAGCGCTGCGGTGAGTGCCGTACTGGCTACGGTCGCCAGGGTGGCGCGGGCGGCGTGATGCCAGCGCCCGGCCGGCATGATTCTTCTTCGGTGCATCCGATGCTCCAGTGTTGAAAACAACCCACAGGAGATCGGCGAGAGTCGACGCTGAGGAACTCAGGGTCGGATCGGGCCTCGAGCGGCGCCGCTGACCCATGTGTCGGGCGGCGCGCACGCAGGCGCGAACGGGCTTCAGAAGGAGAAGGAACCCGCCTCGCCGATCAGGCGAGGGGCAGCCACTGAGGGCGTTCGGGCGGGCTTTGCGCGAGGGTTCGCACGGTGCCTTCGACAGGCGTTACCGGGTGGGAGGCCAGAGCCAGCGGCGAAATGTCGCCCATGGGCGCGGGCATGCTGGCGCAGGTGCCGTGGCAATGGCCGCAGTCGAAATCGAACCCAGCCGGCGCGCTCTGATCTGCCGGCGCGCTGCCCTGGTCGGCCGTGGCCTCATCCGTGTGCTGGTGCTCGTGATGGCCCAGGTGCTGAACATGCTGGCCGGTTTCGTGCCCGCAATACGCCGCCACTGCCGCCCAGCTGAACTGGAGCGGCAGCAGGGCGAGCATGAGGATCGCGAGCCAACGGCGCATGAAAAGAGTCTAGCAGCTACAGAGTTTGAGACGGGTTCGCCGGGCTGATCGCCGTGACCGGCATCACCACTTTTCGGCGCGGATGCGTCGGACCTGGGCGTTCATGCGGTGCCGGATGACCTGCGTGAAGAGCCAACGCTTGAGGCCGGAGAGGTTCGAGCCGTGGCGCGCATAGAACTCGTCCGGGCTGTCGAACACGCCGAAGTCGTCAGCGATCCCGTCCTTCTGGATGTACGTGTCCTGGCCGCGCCATTCAACGCCAGGCGCCGACAGGTCGGGCGTGGCCGCGCCGTAGCCGCAGAACCGCTGTCGGACCGGGAAGCGCCGCTGCAGGCTGGTCAGGTAGGGTGCATCGAGGATGAAGCCTTCCAGGTTCACCCACCGTCCCTCGAAGGCCACTTCGACCCAACTGTGGATGATGCGTCGCGGTGCCAGCACATAGGCGAGCCCCGTGATCGCACCCTTCTGCAGCGGCTTGTCGATGGTGAAACCGTGGAAGCGGCAGGCAATGCCCACGGCGCGCAGCAAGGCCATCAGCAGCGTGCCCTTGGTGTTGCACTGGCCGATGCCATCGGCCAGCACCGCCGATGCCGGCAACTCGTCGCCAGCGTTGTAGCCGAAGGCGATCTCGTTGCGCACGAAGTCGTAGACGGCGCCGATACGGTCATACATCGGCAACGGCCGCCACCCCCGCTTCTCGACCAGCGCTTCGATGGCGGGGTGCGTGAAATCGAGCAGCCGCGTGGGCTGTAGCAGTTGGGCTTTGGCCTCCATGGTCGCCTCAGCTTCGTTCGGGGTTTCGCAACAGGCGCAGGCCGTTGAAGACCACCAACAGGCTGGCCCCCATGTCGGCGAACACGGCCATCCACATGCTGGCGTTGTCGAACAGCGCGAGCACCAGGAAGACGGCCTTGATGCCGAGAGCCAGCGCGATGTTTTGCCACAGCACGGCGTGCGTGCGTTGCGACAGGCGCACCGTCTCGGCAATGCGCCGCAGATCGTCGTTCATCACCACCACGTCGGCCGCTTCCATCGCGATGTCGGTGCCGGCAGCGCCCATCGCCACGCCGATGTCGGCCTGCGCCAGCGCGGGTGCGTCGTTGATGCCGTCGCCGGTCATCGCCGTCGCCCCATACTGCTTCTGCATGGCCTGGATCGCGGCGAGCTTGTCCTCGGGCAGCAGGTTGCCGCGGATGTCCGTCAGACCGGCCTCGCGGCCGATGGCCTCGGCGGTGGCCTGGTTGTCACCGGTCAGCATCACCGGCGTGATGCCCATCGCCTTCAGCTCGCCGATGGCGGCGGCCGACGAGGGCTTGATCGTGTCGGCCACCGCGAAGAGCGCCAGCACCCCGGACGCGGTGGCCAGCAGGCTGACCGTGCGGCCCGCTTCCTCGTGACGGTGGAGCACGGCCTCGATCTCGGCGGAGCACTGGCCGCGCTCCTCGATCAGGCGGTGGTTGCCCAGCACGTAGCGCTGGCCGCCGATGTCGGCTTCGATGCCGCGCCCGGACAGCGCGGCAAAGTTGCGGGCCTCGACGCTGTTCGGCGTCAGCCCCGCGGCGATGGCGCGCGACACCGGGTGGTCCGAGTGCGCCGCCAGCGCGGCTGCGATGTGTTCGGCCTGCGGCTTGGGCAGGCTGGTGGACAGCATCTCCCACTCGACGAGGCGCGGCCTGCCTTCGGTGATGGTGCCGGTCTTGTCGAGCGCGACCGCCTTGAGCAGGCGCGCCTGTTCGAGGTGGACGCCGCCCTTGATCAGAATGCCCCGCCTGGCCGCCGACGCCAGCCCGCTGACGACGGTGACGGGCGTCGAGATCACGAGGGCGCACGGGCAGGCGATGACCAGCAGCACCAGCGCCTTGTAGACCGCGGCCAGCACCGTCCAGCCGAAGAGCCACGGGCCGGCGATGGCAACGGCCAGTGCCAGCACGAACACCGCCGGTGTGTACACGGCCGCGAACCGGTCGACGAAGCGCTGCGTGGGCGCACGGCTGCCCTGGGCCTGTTCGACCGCGTGGATGATGCGGGCCAGCGTCGATTGCGACGCCGCGGCGGTGACACGGCACTCGATGGTGCCGGTCTGGTTGATGGTGCCGGCGAAGACCGCATCGCCCGGCCCCTTGTCGACCGGCAGGCTCTCGCCGGTGACGGGCGCCTGGTCCACGGCGGTGCTGCCGTCGGTGACGATGGCATCCATGGCCACGCGTTCGCCCGGCTTGACCCGGACCGTGGCGCCGATAGGTACGCTGCCGACGGGCGCGGATCTCCAGGTGCCGTCGGGCTGCCGCAGGTCGGCGGTGTCGGGCGACAGCGCCAGCAGGCCGCTGATTGCATTGCGCGCGCGGTCGACGGCCCGCGCCTCGATCAGTTCGGCGATCGCGTACAGCGCCATGACCATGGCCGCCTCAGGCCACTGGCCGATCACGAAGGCTCCCGCGACCGCCACTGACATCAGTGCATTGATGTTCAGGCGGCCGTGCCGCAGGGCGGACAGGCCCTTGCGGAACGTGCCGAAGCCGGCCAGCCCGATGGCCGCGGCTGCAACGGCCAGGCCAGCCCACTTGGACCAGGGCGCGTCCGGTGCCAGGAAGGACAGGGCCTCGGCAGCCGTCGCAAGAGCGAGGGCAGCCAGCAGGCGGGGCAGGCCGGACCCGGTTGCTGCGTCGTGGCCGTGATCCGATCCATCACCGGCGTTGGACGACTCCGTCGCGTCGGGCCAGGCGTGAACCTCGAATCCGGAGTTCCGGATGGCTTCCACTGCCGCCAGCGCTGCCTGCGGCTCGCCGGCTATGCGCAGGCTGCGCTCGCCCAGCTGGAAGCGCAGCCCCAGGACGCCGGGGATGCCCTCGACAGCGCGACGGATCTCGGACTCCTCGCTGGCGCAGTCCATCGCCGGAATGCGGAAGCGCTGGCCACCACCCAGGGGGACCGAGGCAGAGGCAGCAGGTGCGTGGTCGGAAGCGCCGCAGCAGGCGCCGCAGCCAGCCGGTTGCAGTGCGCCGGCCGGATCCGGCTTGATGTCGTGGGGGTGATCGTGGGCCATGCCGACATTGAAAACCCTGAAGTGGGTATAGAGTCAAGGTGCGTCGCGAACTGTCACCGGCACAAGGGGAACCGCACATGCGCATCGGCGAACTGGCCCAGGCCAGCGGAACGCCCATCGAGACGATCCGCTTCTATGAACGAGAGGGGCTGCTGCCGGCCGCCGCGCGCACGGAGGGCAACTACCGCATCTACACCCCGCAGCATGCGGATCGGCTGGGGTTCATCCGCCAGTGCCGCAGCCTGGACATGACGCTTGACGAGGTGCGGGTGCTGCTGCGTTTCAAGGACCAACCCTTGGCCGATTGCGGCGAGGTGAACAGCCTGCTGGACGAGCACATCGGCCATGTGGCCGAGCGGATCAAGGCCCTGCGCGCCCTTGAGAAGGAGCTGAGGGCGCTGCGGGCGGCCTGCCCCGTGCCTCATGCCTCTGCCGACTGCGGCATCCTCCAGGGCATCGATCACGCAGGTGCGAAACCTGCGGCGGCTTCCAAGCGCCATGTGCGCGGCGCTCACTGAGCATTGCCTGGGGTCGGTGAGCGACGGGTTTCTGGTGCTGGCGGGGCCGACCGCTTGTGGCCGAT
>DAONCJ010000167.1:0-7334 GCA_035401985.1 Burkholderiaceae bacterium
GCGGGGCCCGGCGACAGCGGAAGAAATGGCAGGACTGGCGGTTTGGTTCACCGGCCCGAGACTATCGTTTACCCTGCGGATGCGAAAGGCGGGAAAACGCGAAAGATCTTTGCGTTCGGGGCACAAGTGCCCCGGCGGTGGATTCCGAAACCCGCAGCCTACCGTCCCGCGATGCCCCTCACCGCCGCCCGTTCGCTTCCACTCACCGGTTACCTGCTGCTGTTCGCCGGCATGTCGCTGGTGGGTGTCTACGTGGCCCTGAGCAAGCCGCTGACCACCGTCTTCCCGGTGTTTCTGCTGGCCTGGCTGCGCTTCGGCCTCGCCGCGGTCGTGATGCTGCCCTGGACCCTGCCCCTGACGGGCCTGAAGCCGCATGGCCGAGTGCTGTTCCTGCAGTCGTTCTTCGGCAATTTCCTGTTCTCGATCTCCATGCTGACCGGCGTCATGCTGACATCGGCAAGCGCGACCGGCGTCATCCTGTCGACGCTGCCGGCCGTGGTGGGAGTGTTCAGCTGGATGTTCCTGCGCGAGCACCTGGGACCGCGCGCCTGGCTGGCGGTCGGCCTGGCGGTGGCGGGCGTGCTTGTGCTCACGCTGGCGCGCACCGGCTCGCAGGGCGGCGGTTCGGTTGTCGGCAACCTGCTGGTGTTCGCCTGCGTCTGCTGCGAATCGATCTACGTGATCCTGGGCAAGCGCCTCACGGCCAGCCTGTCACCGATGCGGATCTCGGCGCTGATCAACCTGATCGGCCTGCTGCTGATGACGCCGCTGGGCTTGTGGCAGGCCAGCCGGTTCGACTTCGGTCAGGTCAGCGCCGGCCAGTGGGCGCTGCTGGCGTTCTACTCGCTGTCGGCCAGCATCGCCTCGACCTGGCTCTGGCTGTCCGGCCTGAAACACGTGCCCGCCGGGCACAGCGGGGTGTTCACGATCGCGATGCCCCTGGCCGCCTGCGCTGTGGCGATCGGCTGGCTGGGCGAGCGGCTGAGCCCCGCACACTGGCTGGCCTTCGGCCTGGCGATTGCCGGCATCGCATTGATCGCCTGGCCGCAACGGGCTCCCGGACGCGCGGACCGATAGCCCCTCGGCCTCAGCCGGTCAGCCCGGTCCGCGGGTCAGCCGATCAGCTGCGCCAGCGCCGTCTGCAGCCGGCCGACCACACCCACCCAGTCGCCCGCGCTGTCCTGACGGAACAGCCGGGTCTGGGGATACCAGGGCGTGTCCTCGCGTTCGAGCATCCAGCGCCAGTCGGCCACCCAGGGCAGCATGAGCCAGCAGGCCGTGCCCATCGCCCCGGCCAGATGTGCAACCGAGGTATCGACCGCGATCACGCAGTCCAGGTTCGCGACCAGCGCGGCGGTATCGGTGAAATCGTGCAGATCGCGCCCCGCATCGCGCAGGTTCGTCAGTTCCGACATGAGCTCGCGGTCGCGTTCGGGCACCTGCTGCTGCAGGCTGATGAAGTCGGCGTCCGCTGCCAGCAGTGGCGCGAGCTGCGCCAGAGCGATCGAGCGATTGCGGTCGTTGTCGTGGCTCGCATTGCCCTGCCAGGCCAGACCGATGCGGGGCCGACGGCGCGGACCCAGGCGCGCCGCCCAGTCCTGCACCTTGGCCGGATCGGCAAGCAGCAGCGGCTGCATCGGGGGGATGCTGTCCAGGCGCGTGGCCATGACCATCGGCAGACTCAGCAGCGGGCAGTGGACATCGAACGCGGGCAGGTCCTCGCCTCGCGCCAGCAGCACCGAAACGCCGGGCACTTGTGCCAGCAGAGCGCGCAGGGCCGGCTGCACTTCAAGCACGACGCGCAGGCCGCGCGCGGCCACCCGCGGCACATACCGGCAGAACTGCAGCGTGTCGCCAAAGCCCTGTTCGGCATGCAGCAGCACCGTCCGGCCCGCAGGTTCGGTCTCGCCGCGCCACAGGGGCTGGGTGAAGCCCCGGCGCCGGTTGCGCCAGAACGGAAGGTCCCAGCGCCGCTCGTGCTTGATCCATCCCAGCTCGAAATCGCCCAGGGACAGACGCGCCAGGCCTTCGTTGAAATTGGCGTCCGGGTGCGTCGGCTGGATCGACTGCGCACGAAGATAGGCCTGCAGTGCCTCGCGGTGGCGGTTGCAGGCCATCAGCGTGTTACCCCGGCCGTTCCAGGCGTGCACGTAGTTGCTGTCGCGGGCGAGCGCCGCGTCGTAGCCCGCCAGCGCCTCGTCCAGACGGCCGAACGCCTGCAGCATGTTGGCCCGGCCGTTGAGCGCATGGATGTGATCCGGCCTCACCGCCAGGGCGGCCTCATAGCTGGCCAGGGCCTCGGTTCTTCGGCGAAGCAGGTCCAGCGCATTGCCCCGGTCGTTCAGCGCGTCGGCGTGGTCGGGCTGCAGGCGGATCAGACGGTCGAAGGCTGCCACGGCCGCCGCCAGCCGGCCCTGCGCTGCATGGCCGGTGGCTTCCCGGAACAGGGCGGCGCCATCGACGATCCAGGGCGGAAGGTCAGGCGGCCGACTTCCCGTACCAAAGGCAAACGGCGCGGCGGCTGGCGAGGGATCCATGGAAGAGCGGACCAGCCGGCTGACCGGACGATCTGTCGCGCCCGGCGGTGGCTTGGGGGAACGCGTCATCGCCGGCCCAATGCGGGGGATATGCCCCACATAAGATCGGGAATCCCCCGATTTACCGAGAGGACCGGGTGAAAAACGAGGCTAAGGCGCATGGCACGGTTCGTGCAGAGTTGAGTGGACAATATTTCCATAAGGAGACCGACATGGTCCTCTCAAACAGCGTCGCCGAAGTCATCCTCAAGCGCAACGGTGCCGACGATCCGGCCGGCGACGATCGTGGCGGCTTGAGCGGCAAAGGCGGTCAAAGCGGCGGAGGCCAGAATGACAGCAGCTCGTCATCGAGCGGTTCGTCATCAAGCAGTTCCTCGTCGAGCGGTTCCTCATCGAGCAGTTCCTCGTCCAGCGGTTCACCATCGAGCAGTTCCTCGTCCAGCGGGTCGTCATCGAGCAGTTCGTCTTCGAGCGGGTCGGCGTCGAGCAGCGCATCGAGCAGTTCGACGGACGACAGCGCTTCGAGCAGCGCATCCAGCAGCTTCTCGTCGTCCAGCAGCTCCGCTTCGTCGTCCAGCAGTTCGGCGTCCTCGAGCGATGCATCGAGCAGCAGCTCGGCCGACGCCTCGCACTCGGGCGGCACGGACGACAGCGGACATCACTCCGGCCAGGTGGCACCGTTCCTGTTTGACCTTGCCCGCTATCTCGAAGCCAATCCGGACCTCAGCGCTCCGGTCAACCTCGATTCGGCCATCGATTTCTATCTTTCCGGCCGGATCGGAGATGACTCGAACATCGGACACCGGTTCGACGATCACCTGCGCCATGGCAGCGACGACGCCTCGTCGAGCGCATCCAGTTCCTCCAGCGCGTCCTCCGGTTCGTCATCGAGCAGCGCCTCCAGCAGTTCGGACGATGCGTCCAGCGGGCATCACGACAAGGCGGTATTCCTGCTGACACTGGCGGATTTTCTGGCCGCCCGGCCCGGCATCGTGGTCAGCAACGACAGGCTCGACGAACTCGAACAGACGCTCAAGCACATCGGGCTCGACGACGCCGGGGTGCATGGGTGGTTCGACGAGCGCACCTACGACGACTCCAGCAGTTCCGCCACCTCCTCGGGCAGCGCATCGGGTTCCACTGAATCCGCCTCGTCTTCGGCCAGCAGCGCATCCAGCGCCGGCACCGGCCACAGCACCGATTCGAGCGCCAGTCCCGACGCGTCCCGCGGACATGACGACATGCCGCACTTCGGCACGAATCCCAGCTTCCTGTTCGACGCCGCGGCTTATCTGGCCCAGAATCCGGATCTCGCGGGCACGGTCAGCCTCGGCGCGGCCCTGCAGCACTATCTGACGGTGGGCGGCTACGAGGACCGCAATCCCAACTCGTGGTTCGATGCCGACTTCTTCCGCGACGACCATCCGGATCTGGCTCGTCTCGGTTATGACGACGCCACGCTGTTCATGCACTTCAACCTGTTCGGCATCTGGACCGGCGCGGCGCCCAACCGCGAACTGGCCGACTTCGATGAGGCCCGCTATCTGGCCGACAACCCCGACGTGGCGGCCTACGTCAACGACCGGCTCGGCGAATACGGCGGCAGTGCGGCCAATGGCGCCCTCGCCCACTACTTGATGGCCGGCCTGCATGAAGGACGACCGGCCTTCGACGACGGCGGACATCAGATCGATCCGGGCCTGTTCGTCTGACCCGGCGCATCGCCTTTCTGGGGGTTCGCAAGTCCTTCCGGGTTGACAAGACCCCGGCCCGGTCGGCACTCTTCGCCGTAGTTGATTGACTGCGGCGGGAGAGATCACCCGCGCATTCGCGGGTGGCGCCGAAGGTGTATCGCCCCGAAAACTCTCAGGCAAAAGGACTGCCGCAGTTTCGACTCTCTGGAGAGAAGGCGCGCGAGCTTGAACCGGATGGACATCCACCGGTTCGTACCCGCGGCGGCCTCGCCGAAGGAAACAGGTGATCCGCCACTCAGCCGGCGGTCACTGAATGTCTCAGGCAAACGGACAGAGGGGGTTCCCAGCAGGATGGCCAGCCGGCCATTCCCCACGCGGTCATTCCGCCCAGGAGCCCTCGATGCAGAACCCTTCAGACCTCAAATACACCGCCAGCCACGAGTGGCTGCGCGACAACGGTGACGGCACGGCCACCGTCGGCATCACCTTTCATGCGCAGGATGCGCTGGGCGAACTGGTCTATGTCGAGATGCCCGAAGCGGGCCGCCAGGTGAACGCCGGAGAAGCCTGCGTGGTGGTCGAATCGACCAAAGCCGCCTCCGATGTCTATGCGCCGGTCGACGGCGAAATCGTCGAGGTCAATCCCGTTCTGGCCGATGCCCCCCAGACCGTCAACGAGGCGCCCTTCTCCGACGGCTGGCTGTTCCGCATCCGGCTGGCCAAGCCGGCTCAACAGGCTGAACTTCTCAGCGCCGACACCTACACCGCCGGTCCCGGCGCGGCTTGAGGAGCGTCCGCCATGAGTTCAGCCGATGCCATCGGCGGCGTCCGTTCGCTGTTCGCCGACGACGAATTTCATGCCCGCCATCTGGGCCCCTCGATCACCCAGCAGGCCGCCATGCTCGAGGCGCTGGGCTTTTCGTCCCGCGCCGACCTGATCGATGCCACCGTGCCGGCGTCGATCCGACTGGATCATGAACTTGCCCTGCCCGACCCGGTCACCGAAGCCGGCGCGCTGGCGCAGCTGCGCGAAATCGCCTCGCGCAACCAGGTCTGGCGCTCGTACATCGGCGCCGGCTACCACGGCACGCTGACGCCCGAGCCGATCCGCCGCAACGTCCTCGAGAACCCGGGCTGGTACACCGCCTACACGCCCTATCAGGCCGAAGTGGCGCAGGGCCGGCTCGAATCGCTGCTTAATTTCCAGCAGATGGTGATCGACCTCACCGGCCTGCCGATGGCCAATGCCTCGCTGCTCGACGAGGCCACGGCCGCGGCCGAAGGCATGGCCCTCTGCCGTCGCGCATCGCGCAGCAAGTCGCAGCGCTTCTTCATCGATGCGGGCACGCATCCGCAGGTGATCGCTGTGGTCAGCACCCGCGCGCGCTGGCTCGGGTTCGAGGTGACCGTGGGAGATCCGCGGCGCGACCTCGATCCGGCCACCGTGTTCGGCGCACATCTGCAGACACCGGACACCTTCGGTCAGGTGCATGACTACACCGACGTGATCGCGGCCTTGCATGCGGCCGGCGCGAAGGCCTGCGTGGGCAGCGATCCCCTGGCCCTGATGCTGATCCGCACGCCGGGCGCCATGGGCGCCGACGTGGCCATCGGTTCAGCGCAGCGATTCGGCGTTCCGATGGGGTACGGCGGCCCTCATGCGGCTTTCATGGCCACCCGCGAAGAGCTGGTGCGCATGATGCCGGGCCGCCTCATCGGCGTGTCGAAGGACGCGGCCGGCAATCCGGCGCTGCGCATGGCGCTGCAGACGCGCGAGCAGCACATCCGCCGCGACAAGGCGACCAGCAACATCTGCACGGCCCAGGCGCTGCTCGCCAACATGGCGGCCTTCTACGCGGTCTATCACGGGCCGCAAGGACTGTTGCGGATCGCCCTGCGCGTGAATGCCCTCAGCCGGCTGCTGACGCGGCTGATCGCGCCGCGCTTCGCGCCGGTGCACGCGAGCTGCTTCGACACACTGCTGATCGACGCGGGCAGTGACGCCGCCGGCATACTGGCGCGCGCCCGTGAACACCGCATCAACCTGCGTGCCTTCGACAACGGGCGACTGGGCGTCAGCCTCGACGAGACGGTGACGCTGGCCGACGTGGCCGACCTGGCCCATGCATTCACCGGATCACGCCCCGAGAATGCAGCCATGCAGCGCGCGCTGGACGGCCTGAGCGCCGAGCCGGACAGCCTGCCGGCCTCGCTGCGGCGCACCGAGCCCGTCCTCACGCATCCGGTGTTCAACCGCTATCACAGCGAAACCGAGTTCATGCGCTATCTCAAGCGTCTGGAGAACCGCGACATTTCGCTGGTGCACTCGATGATCCCGCTGGGCTCGTGCACGATGAAGCTCAATGCCGCAGCCGAAATGGCGCCGGTCACCTGGCCGGAGTTCGCGGCGCTGCATCCGTTCGCGCCCGAGGACCAGGCGCTGGGATACCGCGAGATGCTCGACCAGCTGGGCAAGTGGCTGGCCGAGATCACCGGCTTCTCGGCGGTTTCGTTCCAGCCCAACTCGGGTGCGCAGGGCGAATACGCCGGCCTGCTGGCGATCCGCAACTATCTGATCGCGCAGGGCCAGGGGCATCGCGACGTCTGCCTGATACCCGCCTCGGCGCATGGCACCAATCCGGCGTCCGCCCAGATGATGGGCCTGAAGATCGTGGTCGTCGGCTGCGATGCCCAGGGCAATGTCGACATGGCCGACCTGGCGGCCAAGATCGCCGCTCATCGCGACACGCTGGCGGCCCTGATGGTCACCTATCCGTCGACCCACGGCGTGTTCGAAGGCACGATCCGCTCGATCTGCGATCAGGTTCACGCGGCCGGCGGCCAGGTGTACATGGACGGCGCCAACCTGAATGCGCAGGCCGGCCTCACGCAGCCCGGCCTGATCGGTGCGGACGTGTGCCACATGAACCTGCACAAGACCTTCTGCATCCCCCACGGCGGCGGGGGACCCGGCATGGGGCCGATCGCGGTGGCCGCGCACCTGGCCGCGCATCTGCCGGCGGATCCGTGCGCGCCGGACGCGGCCGAGGGCAACGGCGCGGTCTCGGCGGCGCCGCTGGGCAGCGCGCTGATCACGACGATC
>DAONCJ010000168.1:0-7328 GCA_035401985.1 Burkholderiaceae bacterium
GGGCGCGCTTCAAGATCCCCGCCAACAAGATCGTGTTCGAGATCACCGAGAGCGAAGCGATCCGCAATCCGGGGGCGGCGTCGCGGCTGGTCGATGAGCTGAAAGCCGAAGGATTCGGCATCGCGCTGGACGATTTCGGCACCGGCCTGGCGACCTTCGAATATCTGAAGCGCTTCCCGATCGATTATCTGAAGATCGACGGCTCGTTCATCCGCAATCTGGTGACGAACCCGATCGACGAGGAGATCGTGCTGTCCACCGTGCGGGTGGCTCGGCGCCTGAACGTCAAGACCATCGCCGAGCATGTGCACAATCAGGACATCTATGACCGGCTGCGCTTCCTTGGCGTCGAGTACGTGCAGGGCGAGCTGATCGGCAGTGCACGGCCGATCGCCGAAGTGTTCGCCCAGGTTGCGAACTTCCACGCGCGCAATGCCGAGAACATCGCGGCCAATCAGGCGAAGGCCGACGCTCTGGCGCACGCCGATGCGCAAGCCCATGCCGATGCCCATGTGGCCGCGCTGCTGCGCTCCAGCGGGCTGGACGATCCCGTCGACGATGCGGCGCTTGCGCCGGCCACGCCTGCTTCGGGCGCGCTCAGCGAGCCGTCGACCAGCGCAGGTCGCTGAACCACGAACTGAGACTGGCCCCGCCCTGATCGGTGTCGGCCGCCAGCGCCACGGCCGCAAGCGGCGGCATGCCTGGACCGTACTCGGCACCGAAGGCCTGCTGGAAGTCGGCCCCCAGATCGCGATCCTCGTCCCACCAGGCACCCGGTTGCGCCGATGAGCGGATCACCATCACCTGCACGCGCCCGGTATAGGGCGAAGCCATCAGGGTCCCGGCGGGAACGCGCGGATCGGCGACATAGCACAGCGTGGCCGCCGGCAGCGTCGGATCGTAGAGTGCGCGCGCCATCCGCAGCGCCAGCGCCTGGCCTGTCGGCACGCGCGCCATCGGATAGTCGAACATCAGATACAGGCGCAGGCTGAAGTCATCGCCCGCCTTCTGACCGAATGCGCCGCTGGTGCTCGGCCAGGCGTCGGTGCGCCAGCGCCAGGCCAGACGCGTTGGACGCTGGCCGGCGGGCAACCGGTGCACCAGGCTCGAGGCCGAGCGGCTCGAATCGATCCTGAGCACCGTCCCTGCCGGCCCCGGCACCATCTGGAAGCGATTGCCCTCGATCGACCGAATGCGCTGCTCGTGCCATCCCGGCGGCAACGGCCCGCCTGGGGTTGCGGTGGAGAACAGGCTGGTGGGCTGGCCGGGTGACTGGCTGGTCGCCGCGACGTCCGTCCCCGGAAGCGGGGCTGAAGACGCCTGCGCCTGCACCCGCGCGCTGCTGCCGCAGACCGCGGCCGCGCAGCCGACCAGCAGCAGCTGCCGTCGATTCATCAGCCGTGCAGCGGCGTGGGCCCGTTGCCCTGGTTCGATCCCTGTCACCGCACCTCCCTGTTCGCGCGCCATGCCTGAAAGCGCGCCCAGTCGGCCGCGTCGTCGACGTCCCACAGCATCGGCAGTTCATGCGCCGACAGGCCCTGCTGACGCACCCGCTCGCGCGTCTGAGCCATCACCTGTGCCGTGCCCCAGTCGATCGCGGTGAACGCGGCATCGCACGGCGCACGGCTGCCGACCAGCGCGTAGCCGCCATCTTCGGTGGGCCCGAAGACCATGTCGTGCGATCGCAGGGCCCGCAATGCTGCCGCCAGCACGTCTGCATCGAGCGGCGGACAGTCACAGCCGATCAGCACGGCGCGGGAGTGCCGCTCGAGGCCTTCGCGCAGAGCCTGGGCCATTCGCCGACCCAGGTCGCCCTCGGCCTGCGCCACCACATGCAGGCCATGACGCTCGGCCAGTGCTGCCGCCCGGCCCGCCGGATCGTCGCCCGTGAGGCACAGCCATCGATCGGCGCCCGCACAGCCGGCCACGGCTGCGGCGGCATGCTCGAGCAGTTCTTCGTACGCGCACAATGCCGCCGCCGCACCGATGGTGGCAGCCAACCGCGATTTGACCTGACCCGGCAGCGGGCTTCGGGCAAAGAGGATGATCAGGTCGGCCCCATCGCCAAGGACGCCTGGCACTGCCGCCGGCCGCGCGCCCCCGCTCATCGCCGGGCCCCGTAATAGCGCTCGTGCAGACGGCGTGGCGACTCGCCCAGGAAATAGCGCAGGCGCAGGCTCCACATCGTGGCGATCGTGCGCCAGACTCCATGGCGTTCCCAGCGTCGGGCGCTCACCTCCACCATGTCGTGCAGACACCCCGGGTGGCCCGCACACCGCTTCAGCCGCGCACTGAGTTCGATGTCCTCCATCAGCTCGATGGGCGCGAAACCGCCCGCCCGCTGCCAGGCCGCCGCGGTGACGAACATGGCCTGATCACCGGTGCAGATGCCCGTCAGGCGCGAGCGCAGGTTCATCATCGCGGCCACCACCCCCAGCATCGGGTGCGTGGAGCGCAGGCGGACGTCGAAGCGTCCCCACTGCGCTCCGGCGCGAATCGAACTGGCGACCGCATCACGCCAACCCACCGGCAGTCGGGTGTCAGCGTGCAGGAAGACCACGACGCTCCAGCCTGGCATGAGCGCTGCCGCGCCGGCATTCATCTGCGAAGCACGGCCACGCGGGGCCGAAATCACGGCGGCCCCGGCGGCGTGCGCGAGCGCTGCCGTGCCGTCGCGGCTGCCGCCATCGACCACCAGCAGCTGTTCGGTCTGGCCGATGAGGCCGGCGATCACCTCGGCGATCTGCACACCCTCGTCGAGCACCGGCATCACGACAGCGAACCGGAGCGTCGCTTCGCGATCCGCCGGGTCCTGATCCGCGGCTTTGCGTTGCGCCGGCGCCAGACGCGCAGGCTCCGCATGCCCCGGCTTGGCCGGCGCAGTCACGCTGGAAGCCTTCAGCCGAGCTGCCATCGGTGATACCGCGCGACCCAGCCGAGCACACGCTGAGGCGCATGCGCTCGCTTCCACTCGCCCGCCACGTACTTGTTGGCTTCGGCCAGCGTCGGGTAGATGTGCATCGTGCCCAGGACCTTGTTCAGGCCGATGCGGTTCTTCATGGCGGCGACGTATTCGGCGATCAGATCGCCCGCGTGCTCGCCGACGATGGTCACGCCGAGGATGCGGTCCTTGCCCGGCACGGTGAGCACCTTGATGAAGCCGTGCGCCGCCTCGTCGGCGATCGCGCGATCGAGGTCGTCGATGCCGAAGCGGCTGACCTCATAGTCGATGCCCTTGGCCTTCGCCTCTGTCTCGTTCAGCCCGACCCGAGCCACCTCGGGGTCGGTGAACGTGCACCAGGGCACGATCGACCAGTCGACTGGAAACTGCTTGAAGCGCCCGAACAGTGCATTGACCGCGGCGAACCAGGCCGCGTGCGCAGCCGTGTGGGTGAACTGATAGGGACCCGCGACATCGCCGCAGGCAAAGATGTTGGGAAAGCGCGTGCGCAGAAAGCCGTCGACCTCGACGGTCCGCGCTGCGGTGGTCGCGATGCCCATCTCCTCGAGCCCGTAGCCGGCGGTGTTGGCGCTGCGGCCCAGCGCCAGCAGCACCTGGTCGAAGGCGATGCTGACCTCGCTGCCCTGGTGTTCGGCGATCAGCACCCGCTGCCCCTGCTGCAGCTCGAAGCGAAGCGCCTTGTGCCCGACGCGCACATCGATGCCTTCCGCGGCGAAACCCTCGGTGATCAGCGCGGACACATCGGGGTCCTCGCGAAACAGCAGCCGCGGCGCCATCTCGACCTGGATCACCTGCGAGCCGAAGCGCGCGAAGCTCTGGGCCAGCTCGCAGCCGATCGGCCCGCCGCCCAGCACCAGCAGACGTCCCGGCAGCTCGCGGATATCCCAGACATTGTCTGAGGTGAGGTAACCGACCTCCTGCAGACCCGGAATCGGCGGCACCAGCGGCCGCGCGCCGGCGGCGATCACGATGCTGCGGGCACTGATGACCCGGCGCTTCGGCTCGCCGCCCGCGGCGCCGGCCGGCTCGGTGACTTCGACCTCCCACGGAGACACGATCCGCGCCTCGCCCTGGACGCAGTCGACTCCCAGACTGGTGTAGCGCTGGACGGAATCGTGCGGTTCGATGCTGCGGATCACCCGCTGCACGCGCTCCATCACATCGGCGAATTCGAAGTCGGCGCGCAGCTCGCGGATGCCATAGGCCTGCGACTTGCGGGCCTGGTGCAGCAGCTTGGCCGAGCGGATCAGCGCCTTCGATGGCACGCATCCGGTGTTCAGGCAGTCGCCGCCCATCCGGTGGCGCTCGATCAGCGTCACGCTGGCCTTGACCGCCGCGGCGATGTAGGCCGTCACCAGACCGGCGCTGCCGGCCCCGATCACCACGATGTTGCGATCGAAGCGAGCCGGCCGACGCGCCGCCCATGGCGCATAGACCTTGCGCCGCGCCAGCATGTCGACCACCTTGCGGGCCACCAGCGGCAGCACCCCCAGCGCCGCCAGCGACGCCAGCAGCGCCGGCGACACGATCCCCTTCAAGGACTCGAGCTGCGCGAGCTGCGTGCCGACATTCACGTACACCACGGTGCCCAGGAACATGCCGATCTGGCTGGCGACATAAAAAGTGCGCGTGGCGATCGGCGTCAGGCCCATCAGCAGATTGACCGCGAAGAACGGAAACACCGGCACCAGCCGCAGGGTCAGCAGATAGAAGCCACCGTCGCGTTCGATGCCGCGGTTGACCGCGCCCAGCCGGCCGCCGAAGTGCTTCTGGACCCAGTCGCGGAACAGATAGCGGCTGGACAGGAAGGACAGCGTCGCGCCGATGCTCGAGGCGAACGACACGATGACCGTGCCCCAGAGCAGCCCGAACAGCGCGCCGCCCAGCAGCGTCAGCAGCGCCGCTCCAGGCAGCGACAGCGCGGCGACGGCCAGATAGACGATGAAGAAGAGTCCGATCACCAGCAGCGGGCGCTGGGCGTGCAGCTCGCTGATCTGCATCTGGTGCGACTTGATCTCGGCGAGTGTGAAGTAGCGATGCAGCCCGAGCGCAAAGAACGCCAAGACGCCGCCGACAAGCACTGCCAGCAGAAGCCATTTTTTCTTGTTCATGGTGACACTCCTGGCCCGCGGGCAGTCGGTTCGTCACCGGCGCGGCGCACCGGATCGGGTGCAGCCGGCGCCGCGGCCAGGGGCCGCTCCGGCTGATCGAGCCCTTACCTCAACCGGCGGCCAGCGCGCCGCCGCAGGAACTGCCCTGCCCCGCGGTGCAGCCATAGCAATGGTCACGCACCACCACCGGATTGCCGTTCAGATCGGCGCCGAGCAGATCGCTGATGTGCGAGCGCGCCTTGTCGACGCGGCGCAGCGGCAGGCCGAGCATCTGGTTGAAATCGCAGTCGTACACATAGCCCTGCCAGTCGATGCTGATCAGGTCGCGGCACATGATCGATTCGAGGTTCTCTGTGCGGTGCGACTGCTTGAGCAGCGCCAGATAGCCCGCGAAAGTCCCCTTGGAGATCAGCGTCGAGCCGAAGCGCTGGATCGGCATGTTGGCCAGCGTGAACAGGTTGTTGAAGCGCACCGCGAAGCGCTCGCCCAGGAAGCGGCGGTAGTCCACCTCCAGCGACGCCTGCGAGGGCGGCAGCACCGGTCCCTGCGGGTTGTAGACCAGATTGAGCTCGAGGCCCGAGCCGGGCTGACCGTAGCCCAGTTCGTTCAGGTGCTGAAGCGCCCGCATGCTGGTGTCGAAGACACCCTTGCCCCGTTGGGCATCGACGTTTTCTTCCAGGTAGCACGGCAGCGATGCGGTGATCTCGACCCGTTGCGCGGCCAGGAACTCGGCCAGCGACTGCTGGCCCGGCTCGAACAGGATCGTCAGGTTGCAGCGGTCGATGACGCGCAGCCCCATCGCGCGGGCGCGCGACACCAGCGAGCGGAAATGGGGATTGAGCTCGGGCGCGCCACCGGTCAGGTCGAGCGTGCTGACCTTTGCGCTGCCGGCCAGGGCCAGCACCTGATCGATGGTCTGCGCGCTCATCTCCTCGGTGCGGTGAGGACCGGCATTGACGTGGCAGTGCACGCAGCTCTGGTTGCAGCGATAACCGAGATTGAGCTGCAGCGTGTTCAGACGGCGGCGGCGGACCGCGGGGAAATCGGTCTTGGCCAGCAGGGGGATGACGTCGTGCATGGTGATCGGTTCGACGGAAGCGAAGCCGTGAACTTACACGACTCGGCGTTCTCACGTATGGCGGCGCCACGATCCGTCACATGGGCATCGCGACCGGTCTCGTCGGGCCCCCGCAAGCTGCGGTCAGCAGCCGCGGGGCGCGCGAACGCCCCCACGAAGCAATCAGGGAGTCAGCACGACCTTGATCGCCTCATTGGCCTGCATCTGCGTCTCGTAGGCCTGCGACGCCTGTTCGAGCGAAAAGCGATGCGTGATCAGCGGCTTGCGGTCGATCTTGCCCGAACTGATCAGATCGAGCGCCTGAGCGAATTCAGGCGGTGTCCAGGCCCAGGAGCCGAGCAGCTGCACGCCCTTGCGCACGATCACATTCAGGTCGACCTCGACCTTGCGCTCGAACACCGCCACCACGATGACCTTGCCGTTCTGGCGAACCAGGCTGAGCGCCTGCTCGAGCACCGTCGTGCCCTTGTAATGCGCGGTCGCCCCGGCGCAGTCGAAAACGGTGTCGATGCCGCTCTCGGCGGAATCCAGCAGGCTGAGATCCGTCGTGCCGTGCAGCTTGCGCAGCAGCGCAACCGCGTCTTCCCGGCTGGCGTCGATCGTGAGGTCGGCGCCGAGCTGAGTCGCAAGCGCCAGGCGGCGCGGCGACAGGTCCACGACGATCGTGCGCGCGCCCGAACGGGCCTTGATGCCCTGCAGGATCCCCAGGCCGATGATGCCGGCGCCCATGATGACCAGCGTCTGCTCGTCTTTCGGGTCGGCCAGGTTGACCGCGTGCAGCGAGGTGGCCAGCGGTTCGGTCGTGGCGGCTTCCTCGAAGCTGATGTCGTCGGGGATCGGCAGCATCCGGCTGGCGATAAAGGGCGTGATCCGCAGGAACTCGGCGTTGCCGCCCATGCTGACCGTCGTGTAGCGGCCGCCCAGGCGCAGGGACGGCACATCGCCCTTGATTTCGACGATTTCGCCGCTGTATTCGTGGCCCAGGATGCGGCCCTGCTCGATCGGCAGGCCGAGCTGCAGAAACAGGCCCTCGCGATAAGTGTGCAGGTCGGAGCCGCAGATGCCGCAGGCCCGCACCCGCATCAGCGCCTCGCCGTCGTTCAGTTCGGGTCGGGGCACGTCTTCGAAGCGGATGTCCCGGGGTCCGTGGAAAACGGCGGCTTTCATGGGCGGTCCT
>DAONCJ010000169.1:0-7286 GCA_035401985.1 Burkholderiaceae bacterium
CGGACGGCCCGGGCGATGGCCCGGCGCCTGGCCCACGAGCGCACCCGGCTCGGAATCGCGCGCAGCTTTCAGATTCCGCGGCCGTTCCGGACCATGACCGTGCTCGAGAACCTGATGGTGCCGTTCGCCTATGTCGGCGGCATCAGCGGCGCGCGGGCGCAGTCCCAGGCGCGCGAGATCCTTGCCCAGATGCGCCTGATCGACAAGGCCGACACGCTGGCCAGCCAGTTGTCGCAGGTCGAGCTGCGCAAGATGGAACTCGCCCGGGCCATGGCGGCTCAGCCCAAGCTGCTGATCTCCGACGAGGCGATGGCCGGACTGGCCGGAGCCGAGGTCGACGAGGTGCTCAAGATCCTGTTCGATCTGAACGGGCTGGGCATCACGATCATCATGATCGAACACATCATGCAGGCGGTGATGACCTTCTCGCAGCGCGTGATCTGCCTGGACACCGGCAGCGTCATCTGTGTGGGCACGCCTGAAACCGTCGTCAAGAACCCGCAAGTGCAGAGAGCCTACCTTGGCCATTAAGCTCGACATCAAGGACATCAGCGCCGGATATGGCGCCGTGCGGGCGCTGCACGGCGTGTCGGTGCAGCTCGCCCCGGGCCAGACGGTCGCCCTGCTGGGCACCAACGGCAATGGCAAGAGCACGCTGATGAAATGCGTGATGGGCATCGTCAAGCCCGACACCGGCAGCATCGTGCTCGAGATCGACGGTGTCAGCCACGACCTCACGCGGATGGCGACCGAGGAGATTGTCAATCTCGGCGTGTCGCTGGTGCCCGAGGGCCGCCGCCTGTTCCCCAAGCTGACCGTCGAGGAGAACCTGCTGCTGGGCGCGTTCCGGGCCGCGGCCCGCCCGCAGATCGCACGCAATCTGGCGTTCGCCTTCGAGGCGTTTCCGGTGCTGGCCCAGCGACGCCGCCAGCTGGCCGGGTCGATGTCCGGCGGGCAGCAGCAGATGCTGGCGATTGCCCGGGCCCTGATGTCTTCGCCGCGGCTGCTGCTGGTCGATGAACCGTCGGTGGGTCTGTCGCCGCTGCTGGTCTACCAGACCATCACGACGATCAAGGAACTGAAGGACAAGTATTCGCTGACGGTGCTGATGGCCGAGCAGAACTTCACGCAGGCGATGCGCATCGCCGACTACGGCTACATCATCGTGCACGGCGAGATCGTCTTCCAGGGCGATGTGCAGACGCTCAGCGACAACGAGATGGTCAAGAACTTCTACCTGGGGGTTGCGGCCTGAGCGCTGCGGCGACCCGGTCTGCCACGCAAGGAGTGCGCGCATGAAGGCAGCCGATTTCGAGTACGTCAGGGTCCGGTCGCTGGCGCAGGCCTTTCAGGAGCTGGAGCGGCGCGGCGACAGCGCCCGGATCCTGGCCGGCGGCCAGAGCCTGATGCCGATGCTCAACCTTCGTCTGGCAACGCCTGACTGTCTGATCGACATCGGTGGACTGACAGGCTTGCGCGACATCAGGCCCGAGGGCCAGGCTCTGCACATCGGCGCGCTGGTCACCCACCGGCAGTTGCAGGAGTCCGAACTGGTCGCGCGGACGGTGCCCCTGCTGGCGCAGGCCGTGCCGCATGTGGCGCACCTGGCGATCCGCAATGCCGGCACGATCGGAGGCAGCCTGGCGCTGGCCGATCCGGCGGCGGAGTACCCGGCGGTGGCTCTGGCGCTCGAGGCGACCCTGGTGGTCCAGGGCGCGCAGGGCGAACGCAGGATTGCGGCGCAGGATTATTTCCAGGGTCTGTACCAGACGGCCCGCCGGCCGCAGGAAATCCTGACCGGAGTCGAGTTCCCGGTCGCCGCCGACGGCGGACGGGCGCATTTTTCCGAGCTGGCCCGCCGGCGCGGCGACTTCGCGATGGTGGGCCTGGCCGCACAGTGCCAGTTCGACGGGCCGGTCATCGCCCGCGCCCGGCTGGCTTACTTCGCCGTCTCGGATCGGCCGGTGCTGGCCACCGGTGCGGCGGCCGCGCTGCAGGGGCGCCGGCCGGACGATGACGCGCTGCGGGCGGCCCAGGCCGCGCTGCGCGCCGATCTGGATCCCGCCAGCGACCTGCAATGCGACTCCGCCACCCGGCTTCACCTGGCCGGCGTGCTGCTGGCCCGTGCGGTCGAACAGATGAGGCAATCGGCATGAGTGAAGCCCGGATGACCACCCATGTCCTGGTCAATGGCCAGGCGATCGAGCGCGAGGTGCCGGTGCGTCAGCATCTGGTCGATTTCCTGCGCGAAGACCTCGGACTGACCGGCTCGCATCTGGGCTGCGAGCACGGCGTGTGCGGCGCCTGCCAGGTGATGATCGATGGCCAGGTGCAGCGCGGCTGCCTGACCCTCGCGGTGCAGGTCGACGGCCGCCGGGTCGACACGATCGAGGGGCTGTCCGACAGCGGCGAGCTGGCGCAGCTGCAGCAGGCCTTCCTGGCACACAACGCGTTCCAGTGCGGCTATTGCTCCAGCGGCATGCTGCTCACGGCGCTGCACATCGTGCGCCATCACCGCCAGGCCGACCGCGAGACGATCCGCGACCTGCTGTCGGGCAACTACTGCCGCTGCACCGGTTACCAGGCCATCGTCGACGCGATCGAATCGGTGCTGCGGGCCGGCAGCCAGCCGGCGTCGGCCTCGGTTCTGGCCGCGCTGGGAACGAAGGGAGCCTGAGCATGAACGCGCGTTCCGAACTTCCGCTGGTCGCCGATGACGACACCGTGCAGACCCGTGCCGACGCCGCGGCGTCCGGCCGCTTCATCGGACAGAGCCTGCCACGCACCGGCGCGCGCAAGCTGCTGCAGGGACGCGGCAGCTATCTGGACGACATCCGCGTGCCCCGGCTCGCGCATGTCGTCTTCGTGCGCAGCCCGCATGCGCATGCCCGCATCGTCTCGCTGCAGCTCGAGGAAGCGCGCGCGTGTCCCGGCGTGATCGCCGTGGTCGATGGCCCGGCGCTGGCCGCCTGGTGCACGCCCTGGGTGGGCGTGCTCGGCCATCTGAAGGGCATCAAGTCGGCCGAGCAGCATGCGATTGCGATCGAGCGCGCGTGTTCGCAGGGTGAGGCCGTGGCGGCGATCGTGGCTGACACGCGGCGCCAGGCCGAGGACGCCCTCGACCATGTCACCGTCGAATGGGATGTGCTGCCGGCGGTGACGGACATGCAGGCTTCGCTGGATGGCTCGGTGGTGATTCATCCACAGCTGGGCGACAACGTCTGCTTTCATCGCGAGCTGGTCACCGAGGGGTTCGAAGCGGCCTTCGCCGGCGCCGACCTCGTGGTCGAGAAGACCTACGACTTCGCGCGGCACACGGGCGTCACGAACGAACCGCGCGGCATCCTGGCCGACTACAACCCCGCCGAACACACGCTGACCGTGTACCAGGGCACCCAGGCCCCGCACATGATGCAGGACATCTTCTCGCGCCACTTGGGCATACCCGAATCGAATGTGCGTGTGATCTGCAAGGACGTCGGCGGCTCGTTCGGCATCAAGGTGCATGTGTATCCCGACGAGATGGCCACCGCGGCGTTGTCGGTGATGCTGCGCCGGCCGGTCAAGTTCGTGGCCGACCGGATGGAGTCCTTCCTGACCGACATCCACGCCCGCGAGCACACCGCCACGGTCCGGCTGGCCTGCACGAAGGCCGGCGACATCATCGGCTTCGACCTGGTCGATCTGACCGGGATCGGGCCGTACTCGGTGTATCCGCGCACCAGTGGCATCGAGGGCAACCAGGTGGTCAACCTGACCGGCGGGCCCTATCGCCATGCGCACTACCGCGCCCGGCTGGACGTGGTGTTCACCAACAAGAATGTCACCTGTCAATACAGGGCCGTCGGTCATCCGATCGCGATGGCGCTGACCGAGGGCATCGTCGACGAGGCGGCCCGCGCGCTGAACATGGACCCGGCGCAGTTCCGCCGCCGCAACATGATCGCCGATGACGCCTATCCGTACACCTTCCCGTCGGGCGTCAAGTTCGAGAAGCTCTCGCATCATCAGTGCCTGGACAAGCTGCTCGCGGCGATGGACTACGAGGGGCTGCGTGCCGAACAGCAGGCGCTGCGCGCCCGCGGCGTGTATCGCGGCATCGGGCTGGCCGCGATGATCGAGGTCACCAATCCTTCACCGGCGTTCTATGGCGTGGGCGGCGCGCGCATCTCGGCTCAGGACGGCGCGACGCTGCGCCTTGATCCGGCGGGCATGGTCACGGTGCTGGTCAGCGTCACCGAGCAGGGCCAGGGTACCGAGGCGGTGTTCGCCCAGGTTGCCGCGACCGCGGTCGGCGTGGGGATGGATCGGGTGCGCGTGATCACCGGCGACACGGCCGTCACACCCTATGGCGGGGGCACCTGGGCGTCGCGTGGCGCCGGCATCGGCGGCGAGGCGGTGCTGCAGGCCGGCCGCGCGCTGAAGGCGAACATCCTCGAAGTCGCCGCGGCGATGCTTTCACTTGACGCCGATCTGCTCGATGTCCGCGACAACCAGGTGGTCGATGCGATGAGTGGAGTAGTGCGCATGAGCCTGGCCGAGCTGGGCCGCGTGGCCTACTTCCGGCCCGACACGCTGCCGATGGGCTTCCAGTCCGAGCTGACGGTCACGCGGCACTACACGCCGCGCGAATACGGCTTCACGTTCACCAATGGCATCCAGGCTTCGCTGGTCGAGGTCGATGTGCAGACCGGCTTCGTCAAGCTGCTCAAGCACTGGTGCGTCGAGGATTGCGGCACGATCCTCAACCCGATGCTGGTCGACGAGCAGATCCGTGGTGGCATCGTCCAGGGCATCGGCGCGGCGCTGTTCGAGGAGTGCCTGTACGACGAAGCGGGTCAGCTGCTCAACGGTTCGATGGCCGAGTACCTGGTCCCGATGGCGGCTGAAATGCCCGACATCGTTGTCGCCCACGTCGAGACCCCCACGCGCAGCTCGGAGCTCGGCGCCAAGGGCGCCGGCGAGGCCGGAACGGCCGGTGCGCCAGCCGCGGTGATGAATGCGATCAACGATGCGCTGGCGCCGCTCGGCGTCAACCTCAGCGCGCAGCCGTTCACGCCGCAGCGCATCCTGCGCGCCCTCGGGGCTGTGGCCGCGTAGCGCAGGACCGGCAATGGCCACCAAAGGCGGCGGTGCGCGGCTCGATCCGCAGACGCGGCGGCGCCAGATCCTGGACGCGGCCATCGCCTATTTCGCCGAGGCCGGGTTCGGGGTGCAGACGCGCGAACTGACGCGCCGGATCGGCGTCTCGCAGCCTTTGCTGTATCGCTATTTTCCCTCGAAGCAGCACCTGATCGAGGCCGTCTTCGACGAAGTGTTTCTCAGCCGGATGAACGACGACTGGGTGCGCCAGCTGCGCGAGCGCGCGATGCCGCTGCGCGAGCGTCTGATGCGCTTCTACGGCCAGTATGCGCAGGCGACCTATCGGCCCGAATGGATCAGGATCTACATGTATGCCGGGCTGGCCGGCGACCGGCTGAACCGCGACTACCTGAGCCTGGTGCGGCGCAGGCTGCTCAATGCGATGTGCGAGGAATTCCGCATCGCCTTCCTCGACGACGCGCAGCGCGGGCAGGCGGGTCCGATATCGGCCCGCGAGATCGAACTGGTCTGGAACCTGCACGGCAGCATGTTCTACTGGGCCGTGCGCAAGCACGTCTTCGGCGTGCGCGCCGGGCTGTCGTTCGAGACCCGCACCGCGGATGCGATCGACCTGTTCATGGCCGGCGCGAGCCAGCGCTATGCCATGGTGGTCGCGCAGTCGGCCCAGGGGCGCTGAAGCCCCTCAGGGGCCGGCTGTGCCCTGCGCCATCCGCTCGAGCACCGCGTACACCGCCGCCGTGTCGTGCATCGCGTGTCCCTGGGCCAGAGCCGCCTGGTAAATCGGCACGCAGGCGGCGAAGAGCGGCGCCGGCAGCTTCAGTTCGGCGAGGGACTCGCCGATGATCGCCATGTCCTTGCCCCAGACATCGACCTTCATCGTGGCGTCCTGCCAGGTGCGCGCCGCCATCATCGGTCCGCGGACCTGCAGCATGCGAGAGGCGCCCGCGCCATCGCCGACCACTTTGACGACACGCGCCGGGTCCAGCCCGAGGTGCTGTGCGAACAGCAGCGCCTCGGCCGAGGACACGTTGTGGATCGCCACCAGCAGATTGGCCACCAGCTTCATCCGCATGCCGTTGCCGAACGGTCCGACCTCGTAGCGGGCACGGGCAAATCCGTCGAATACCGGCGCCAGTTCGGCCATGTCGGCCGGCTCGCCGCTGGCGTACACCGCGAGATCGCGGGTGAGCGCCTGGCTGCCGGTGCCCGACAGCGGGGCGTCGACCATGCCGATGCCGGCCGCGGCCAGCCGATCGCGGGCGCGCTGCTTGTCGGCGATCGGCAGGGTGCTGGTCTCGGCGAGCATACAGCGCGGCGCACCGGGCCCACAGGCGAGCGCGCGCCCGGCCAGCGCTTCGCAGACGTCCATCAGCGCCTGCGTCGAGGGCAGCGAGCTGATCAGCCGATGCGTGTGACCGGGGAGTTCGGCGATCGATCCGGCGACGCCATCGAGACGGTCGCGAAGCCGGTCGCGCGCTTTCGCATCGACATCGACGCCGGTGACTCGGAAGCCCGCGCGCTGCAGGTTGGCTGCGATCGCCGATCCCATGATGCCCAGGCCGATCACACCGGCAGTCCCTGCGCTTGTGCTCATCGCTGCTCCTGTGGTGCGGCCCGAGAGCCGGCCCGCGCGGGCCGGCCCGTTGTTTATCTATAGATCAACAGATCATACAATGGGCCGCCAGCGCGCCCGACGCACGACAGCCCGACCACGGAGAGCGGACCCGATGACCGACACGATGATTTCACGGCCCGACGGAGCGCGCATCCGCATGCGCGACCACCGCGCCCGCACGCGGCGCGCCGATGCGCCGGTGCTGGTGCTGTCGAATTCGCTGGCCACCGATGCGGCGCTCTGGGATCCGGTGCTCGAGCCTCTGTGCGCCGATTACCACGTGCTGACCTACGACACCCGCGGCCACGGCGCGAGCGTCGCGCCATCGGCGTCGGCGAGGCTGACCGATCTGGCCGACGATTTGTTTGCCGTCATGGACACGGCCGGGGTGGCCAGCGCGTTCATCGCCGGCATCTCGCTCGGGGGCATGACCGGGTTGCAGTGTGCCCTCCAGGCGCCGGCCAGGGTCAGTGGACTCGTCGCGTGCAATTGCCGCGCCAGCATCGATGCGGCAGGCATCGCCGGCTGGGAGCAGCGCCTGCAGGTGCTGCGCGAGTCCGGACTCGAC
>DAONCJ010000170.1:0-7284 GCA_035401985.1 Burkholderiaceae bacterium
CGGCCGTTCTATCGCTGGCCCGGCAGGGCCGGCCTCGCGGTCTACCTGGCGTTGAATCTCGAGCACTTCGCATTTGGCGAAGGGATGGGTGCAACGTTGGGGCCCGCCTCGCCGCAACCGGATGTGCTGAACTTCAGCTGGCGCGAATACGGCAACCGGGTGGGTGCCTGGCGCTGTCTCGAGCTCTTCGACGAGCTCGGAATGCCGGCCGCCGCTCTGATCAACACCGCGCTGTACGACCACTGTCCTGAACTGATCCAGGCCTGCGTCGAACGGGGCGATGAACTGGTGGGGCACGGACACACCAACGCGGAGCGTCAGGGGCAATGGGAAGAGCAGACCGAGCGCGATCTGCTCGCCCAGTGCCGCGAGCGCATCCTCAGCCAGAGCGGCGCTGCGCCTTCGGGGTGGCTGTCGCCATGGATCAGCGAGAGCCGCCTCACTCCTGACCTGCTGGCCGAAACCGGCTACCGCTACACGCTGAACTGGTGCCATGACGACCAGCCGGTGGCGATGCGCACCCGAAGCGGCGCCCGCCTGTGGTCGATTCCCTATCCTCAGGAGCTCAACGATATTCCGATGATCATGGCCCGCCAGATGGACGGCAAGGATTTCGCCGGAATGATCATCGACCAGTTCGACGAGATGCTCGAACAGTCACGTCGGCAGCCGCTGGTCATGGGTATCGCGCTGCATCCGTACATCGTCGGGCAGCCCTACCGCCTGCGGCATCTGCGCCGGGCGCTGCAGCACATCGCGCGATGCAGCGAGCAGGAGCCGGTCTGGTTGACCACCCCGGGCGCGATCTGCCGCCATGTCGTGCAGGCTTCGGCCGCCGTCGATGCGCACGCCGCCGCAGAGGGACTTTCGTCATGACGGCCGGCACCGCGATCGACTTCGGGCAGCTCGGCGCCTACGAGCGCTACAAGCTGATGGCCAGCCTGATCGTGCCGCGGCCCATCGCGCTGGTCACGACCATCGATGCGAACGGATCGGTGAACGCAGCGCCGTTCAGCATGTTCAACATGGTGGGGGAGGATCCGCCGCTGCTGATGATCAGCATCAACAAGCTCGATGGCGGCGCCTTGAAGGACACGTCCGCCAACATTCTGGCCACGGGCGAATTCGTCGTGCATCTTGCCGACGAGCGCATCGCGGCCCCGATGCACGACTGTGCCAGCCCGCTGGCCCACGGCGAGAGCGAACTCGATCTCGTCGGCTTCACCCAGGAGCCGTCCCGGGCGGTGCGCCCGCCGCGCATCGCGCAGGCGCCGGTCGCCTTCGAATGCGTGATCCACGAAACGCTTGAAACCGCCAGCCGCCACATCTTCATCGGCCGGGTGCTGTGGCTGCATGCGCGCGAAGGCCTGGTCGACACCGAGCGCTGGCGGGTGCGGCTGCAGGAGTATTTCCCGGTCGCCCGCTTCGGCGCCAGCTTCTACATCCGCACACGCGACCGGTTTTCGATGACGGATGCGGGCGGCGAAGGCCCTGAACGCACGGACATCGACGAACTGCGCTGAGCCTCGTCACCCTCCATCAACCCTTCTGGCCGCCTGTGTCTGCAAAGACCTGCGGTCAGACCAGTGCAGAATGGACGGCGGACCTCCGCCGCTTCGGCGCGGATGGATCCACGACAGCCGGCCCCAAGTACCACCCCGCGTCCACCACCCCGCGTCCGCCCGGGCTGCCTGAAAATAGGAACTGCAATGAAGATTCGCGTCGGATTTGAAATGGTCTACCAGTGTCCCCAGCCGACACCGATGATCGTCACACTGAGCATCCATTACTCGAGGGCCGCGGATCTCGAGCGCCCCGATCATCTGATGACCACCCCTGCGGTGCCGATCACCGCCTACCGTGACCTGTTCGGCAACTGGTGCAGCCGCCTGGTCGCGCCCAAGGGGCGCTTCGTGCTCAGCAACGGTGCGATCGTCACCGACAGCGGCCTGCCCGATGTGGTGGTGCCCTCGGCGCCGCAGATTCCGGTCGAATCGCTGCCCGAGTCGACACTGGTCTATCTGCTGGGCAGCCGCTACTGCGAGACCGACCAGCTCTCCGAAATCGCCTGGCAGCGGTTTTCCTCGACGCCGCCGGGCTGGGCACGGGTCCAGGCCATCTGCGACTTCGTGCATCGGCACATCGAATTCGGATACCAGCATGCACGCCGGACGCGCACGGCGTTCGAGGCCTACAACGAGGGCCAGGGCGTGTGCCGGGACTATGCGCACCTGGCCATCGCGCTGTGCCGCTGCATGAACATTCCAGCCCGCTATTGCACCGGATATCTGGGCGACATCGGTGTGCCGCCCCCCCATGGCACGATGGACTTCGCCGGCTGGTTCGAGGCCTACCTGGGCGATCGCTGGTACACATTCGACGCGCGCAACAATACGCCTCGCATCGGACGGGTGCTCATTGCACGCGGCCGCGATGCCTGCGACGTGGCACTGACCAACACCTTCGGGCCCAACACGCTCGAGAAATTCACCGTCTGGACCGACGAGGTCGGCGCCGTCGCCTGAGACGCGCGTCAGGCGCCCATCGAGCCTGCATCTGGCGGCGGCGGCACGGACACCGCCTTCCCCAAGGCTGCGCCGAGCGATTCGATCAGCCCGATGCGCAGCTCCTGCCAGGGCCGACCGCCCTCGGCGACGAAGCGCTGATTGACCTCCAGTTCGATCCCGACGTATTCGGCGTCGCCATGCCGTCGTCGAAGCAGCGCCGTGAGGCCGTCGCCGCGTCCCTGGTAGGGGTAGTTGCGGCGCAGCCGCAGGCCCGGCGCATGCGATGCGAACTCACCGAGCCAGCGGGCCGCCAGCTGCGCCTCGCCACTGCGCCGCGGGTCGTACAGCCAGGCCACATCTGCGCGCCGCACCACGCCATTGAGCACCGGCGTGAAACTGTGGGAGGCTACATGAACCACGCGATGACCGGCTGCGATCAACTGCCCGATGTGCGCTTCGACCGCATCGCGGTGGGGGCGGTAATGCTCCCGGACGATCGAATGGCGACGGGCCGGCGAAAGCGATCGTGTCAGTTCGGAATACAGCTGCCGGTGTCCGATCGATCGGTTCAGATCCACCAGCAGGCGGGTCGTGGTCGCGGCATGCAGCGGCGCGTCCAGCGCATCGGCCATTTCCCGCGCCAGCTCGAGCGCTCCCGGATCCCATCCGCGATGGGTCGCCAGCAGCGCTTCGTGGCCGCGAAAAAGCCCGGCATACGCGGGGGGCACCTCGCCTCCGCCGTGCTCGCAGCTGACGACCAGACGATCGCTGTTCACGGCAGCCTGCGCGGGACAGCCCAGGACGCGACGAGCGCTGAGCCCCGGCGGTGCGGTACCCTCTCTGCCCGCCGGCCGCGGCCGCCGAGGCGGCATGGCCGCGCAGCGAGCGGGCGGCGCCGAGCGCGCCGGTCGATGCATTCTGGAAAGGTCACAGCGGGATGAGAAGCGCTCTTTTTGTGGACTTCGACAACGTCTACTCGCAGCTGCGTCAGTTGCAGCCCGAGGCGGCGGAACGTTTCGCCCGGCATCCGACCGAGTGGATCGGCTGGCTGACCGATGCGCTCGCCCTGCCGGACCCGCCGCTGACGGGCCGGCGCCGGCGGCTGCTGGTGCGGCGCTGCTACCTCAATCCGAACTGGTATCAGACGTATCGCCACGCTTTCCTGCGCGCCGGCTTCGAGATCGTCGACTGCCCGCCCGTCACCAGCCAGGGCAAGACCAGCACCGACATGCACATGGTGCTCGACATCGTCGACCTGCTGCAACACGAGACACGGTATGACGAGTTCATCGTCTTCTCGGCGGATGCCGACTTCACGCCGGTGCTGCGCCGGCTTCGGCGGTACGACCGCCGCACCACGGTGCTGGCGATCGGATTCCCGTCGGCCGCGTATCAGGCGTCGGCCGACCTGCTGATCGACGAGCGGCGCTTCATCCAGGACGCGCTCGGCCTGCGTCGCGACGACTCGGGCGAACGCACCGATGGACCCTCGCCCGACGAAGACACCGACGCGGGCGCCAACAGCCACGACCCTTCCCAAGGGAATGCGAATGGAGCAGTCGGCGCAGCCGAAGAGCGTCGCAGCACCGGTGTCGCCAATCCGCCGGCCGACCCCGATCCGCAGCCGGCCGGTGCTGCGCGCCCGGCCTCTACCGACGTGTCGGTCTCGCTGATCGCCAACCGCATCCGCAGCATCGTCGACCAGTCCGCCGTGCCGGTCAGCGCGGGGAACCTCGCGGCCAAGCTCAAGCAGGACTATCCGGACATCCTCGAGAACTGGCATGGCAGCGGCACGTTCCGCGCGTTCTTCCGATCGCTGAAGCTGTCGCGCCTCGAATGGCTGTCGGGCTCGGGCGGCCGCATCGTCGATCCGCTGCGTCACGAAATGGCCGACAGTTCGCCGGCCGACGAATCGGACTCTCCGTGGAGCGGAGCGCACGCGATGTTCAGCGTCGTGCGCGATGTCTGCGTGCTGACGCAGGCGCCGCTGCTCTCGCCGCGAGAGATGCAGCAGGTGCTGACGCTGCTGGCCGCTGACCTGCAGAAAAACAGCTTCGAACTGAGTGCCACGACAGCCCGCGTGTGCGACCAGTGCTTCGCCGCCGAGGGCATGCGGCTGCGCCTGCGCGACATCGCATTTCTGCTTCGTGGCATGCAGCTCAATGGCCATGTCTTCAATCAGGGCCGGGACGACTTCGCCACGCTGGCCTCGCGCCTGGTGAACCAGGTGGTGTTTCTGTGCGAACGCGAGCAGCGGGTGCTCGATACCGCCAGTGTCGCCATGATCCGCCGCTGGATCGGCGGCGAGCGCTTCGCCTGAGACGGAACGCGACGCTGAAAAACGGCGCGTCGATGGGGCGCGGCCGGACAGCGCCAAGCCCGAATGGTTCAACGCGGAACCCGGCTGGCGGGCGGTGAGGCGGCGACCGGCATGGCCAGTTCTGCGGGCAGGTGGCCGGGATTGGCTGCCCCCGGTCCGGGATGCACGTGGACCTGGCGTGGCAGCAAGGCCTCGCCGCACTCCGAGCACACCAGCACCGGATCGAAGTCCTTGCCGCAGACATCGTGCCGATGGATCAGCGGACGCCCCTTGCGCCCGGCCAGGTGCACATCGCCCCAGTGGACGATCGACATCACCACCGGATACAGGTCGCGCCCCTTGCCGGTCAGCCGGTATTCGTGACGCAGCGGACGCTGCTGGTACGGCACCTTGACCAGCACGCGCTCTTCGACCAGCTTCTTGAGCCGGCTGGCGAGCAGCGGACGGGTGATGCCCAGCCGCGCCTGGAAGTCCTCGAAGCGGCGAACCCGCAGGAAGCAGTCGCGAAGGATCATCAGCGTCCATCGATCGCCGATCACCGCCACCGTGCGGGCCATCGAACACGGCTCCTGGTCGAGCTCGCTCCATCGCATCATCTGTCTCCCTGCGTCAGTGGCCGTCGCTCATTTGCGTGCGACGAACGCCTCCTCGACATCGCGCAGACGGTCCTTGCCGAAGTAGATGTCGTCATCGACGAAGAACGTGGGCGAGCCGAATGTGCCGCGCTCGACCGAGCGTTCGGTGTTGGCGATCAGTTCGGCCTTGACCGGCGCGCTGGACGAGGCGTCGAGGATGGCCTTGGCCGGAAGCCCGGACTCTTCAAGCGACGCAGCGATGACCTCCGGGTCGCCCATGTTGCGGCCTTCGCTCCACATGTAGCGGTACACCTCGTCGACATATTTCTCGAAGACGCCGAGCCCGCGTGCCGCCACCGCACCGCGCATGATGACCAGCGTGTTGACCGGGAAGAACGGATTGCGCTTGTAGTGCGTGATGCCGTGACGCACCAGAAAGCGGTTCATCTCGAGCTGCTGGTATTCGAGCTTGTTGCGGATGCCTGCCATGCTTTCCATCGGCGAGCGATTGTTGGTCGCCCGGAAGACGCCGCCCAGCAGCACCGGCACATACTCGAACTTGGCACCGATGCGGGCCTCGATGCCGGGAATGACGAGGTGGCTGAGATAGGCATTGGGACTGCCGAAGTCGAAGTGGAATTCCAGTCGGGTCATTTGTTCACCACCTTTCGCCAAATGGGCGGATTTCAAGTTCGAAGGTCCACGCGTCGCGTGGCTGCTGATACAACTGCCAATAGGCATTGGCCACCGACTCCGGGCTCATCAGCCGGCCCGGGTCGAGGTTCTCGAGGGCGGCGTCGCCCTCCCTGGCGCGGATGCGTTCGCGCACGAACGCGGTGTCGACACCGGCGTCGATGATCAGGTGCGCCACATGGATGTTCTTCGGGCCGAGTTCGCGGGCCGCGCTTTGCGCCAGCGCACGCAGACCGAACTTGGCGCTGGCAAAGGCCGCGTACCCGACCCCGCCACGCAGACCGGCGGTGGCGCCCGTGAAAAACAGCTTGCCCTGACCGCGCGCCAGCATCAGCCGGGCGGCCTCGCGGCCGGTCAGAAACCCGCCATAGCAGGCCATCTCCCAGACCTTGCGGAAAACACGTTCGGTGGTTTCGGTGAACGGAAAGTTGACGTTCGCGCCGATGTTGAAGATGCAGACCTCGAGCGGCGCATGCGCATCGGCCTCGGCCAGGAATGCGGTGATGTCGGCTTCATTGCGGGCGTCCAGCGTGCGGCCCTTCGCCCGTCCGCCCGCGGCTTCGATCTGCTCGACCAGCGGCGCGAGCTTGTCGCCATTGCGTCGTCCGGCGAACACGGTGAATCCCTCGGCAGCGAATTTCCGGGCGATCGCCGCGCCGATGAAATCACCGGCTCCCACGACCGCCACGGTGGCATTGCGATGTTCCATCGTTCCCGTCTCCTTCGGTGAGCCCGCCGCGAAGCGCGGGCAGCGCCGGCGGGCGAGATGCTGCCGGCTTGTCAGTGTTTAAAATACACTGACTGCACGGATCTGTCTCGTTCGAAACAATGCGGCGGCCGCTGCGCAGCGCAGCGGCCGGTCACCTCAGCTCAGGCGGCTTTCAGGCGCCGCCGCCATCGACAGCGATGTTCTGTCCGTTCACGTAGGCGTTGAAATCGGACACCAGGAAGGCGACCACGGCCGCCACGTCCTCGGGGCGGCTGACGCGACCGAATGGTGAACTGGCGTCGAGCGTGCGGATGTCCGCACTGCCTCGGGCCTTGGCCAGCCGGCGGCCCATTTCGGTGTCTGTCAGCGTCGGGCTGACGATGTGCGTGCGGATGCCATGGCTGCGCTCTTCCTTGGCGAGCGTGAGCGCTAGCGCTTCCATGGCCGCCTTGGCCATCGAATACGGGGCGCCACGGGCCG
>DAONCJ010000171.1:0-7234 GCA_035401985.1 Burkholderiaceae bacterium
AGTGCCCCAGCACAATCCCGTGAGCCCCGTCCGCGATCGCCCGCGGCAGCCCCTGCAGGGCCGCAGCCGTCGCCAGCGCACTGTCGTCGCGAAACAGCGGCAGCGTCGTCCGGGCGTCGATCGAGGCGGTGACCACGAAATCCAGTTGCAGCGCGGACGCACGTTCGAGGTCGGCGAAGCTCTCGCATCGGGCGCCGCAGCAGGCGTGGGCGGGCCGGGCGGACAACTGGCGCAGCGCCGCCGACTCCAGCAGCATGCCGTCGGCCGCCTCGGCATAGCCTGGGGGATCGTTCGATGAGACCAGAACCCGGGCACCCGCGGCGCGTAACTTGGCCAATGCCTCGCGCCAGGCGCGATCGGGCACTGGCGCGAGCGGTTCCGGCGTCTCGAGGAGGGTCATCGGCGCCACGCCGGCACCCGGCGCGGGCAGGCCAGGCACTGTCGCGAGCGGCTGGAGCGAGGACAGCCCGCCTGCGGACACCGGCAGCCGGCAGCGGGCGATCAGGGCGGGGAGGCGCAGCCAGCCGAACACCGGCTCGGAGGCAGGCAGCAGCGGGCTGCGGGCCGGGTTGTCGAGCGCAAGCCAGTCGAAGGCCTGGCCTTCGCGCGACTGAGGTTCGCCTGAAAAATCGTCCCAGGCGCCGAAAATCCGCCGGAAATGCAGTCGGACGTGCGCGTGCGGGTACAGGAACTCGCGAATCAGCCAGGGATGCGAGGCCCGCACGTCCAGGCCGAGTTCCTCGTGCAGTTCACGTGCAAGCGCCTGGGCCACCGATTCGCCGGCCTCGATCTTGCCGCCGGGGAATTCCCACCATCCGGCATAGGGCTTGCCCTCGACCCGCTGCCCGAGCAGCACCCGGCCATCGCGATGCACCACCACGCCCACCGCCACCTCGAGGCGCCTGGCCCCGGCGGAGCCGCTCGCAGCCGCGTCGCCCGGCTCGCTCACCCCGTCGCGCGGGCGTGGCGCCCGGCCCAGTCGCGGGCAAACTGCCATGCCACCCGACCCGAACGCGAACCGCGCTCGAGCGCGAAGCGAAGCGCATCGCCGCGCGCCTCGGCGATCTCGGGCTGAGCGCACCCGAACGACGCCAGCCAGTGCGCGACGATTGCCAGATAGTCGTCCTGGCGGAACGGATAGAACGACACCCACAGCCCGAAGCGCTCGGACAGCGAGATCTTTTCCTCGACCCGTTCACCGGGATGAATTTCGCCATCCTCCTGATGCTTGGCGGCCAGGTTCTCGGCCATGTACTCGGGCATGAGGTGACGCCGGTTGGAGGTGGCGTAGATCAGCACGTTATCGGACTGGGCTGAAATAGATCCATCCAGCGCGACCTTCAGCGCCTTGTATCCCGCCTCGCCTTCCTCGAACGAGAGGTCGTCGCAGAAGACGATGAAGCGCTCGGGGCGGCCGGCGACCAGATCGACGATGTCCGGCAGGTCGACGAGATCGTCCTTGTCGACCTCGATCAGCCGCAGGCCCCGCTCTCTGTAGCTGTTCAGGCAGGCCTTGATCAGCGACGACTTGCCGGTGCCGCGCGACCCCGTCAGCAGCACGTTGTTGGCCGGCACGCCGCTGACGAACTGACGGGTGTTCTGCTCGATCGCTTCCTTCTGATCGTCGATGTGCTTCAGATCGGCCAGCGAAATCGGTGAGAGGTTGCGCACCGGCTGCAGCCAGGATTGCACCCCCAGGCCGGTGGTTCGACGCCGCCAGCGGAAGGCCACCGCGCTGCTCCAGTCAGGCGAGGCGACCGCCGGCAGCATGGTTTCGAGGCGCGCGAGCATCGACTCGGCGCGCTGGATCAGCAAGGTCAGGTCGGACATGGGGCTGCTCAGGAACGGTAGTCGGCGTTGATCGAGACGTAGTCGTGCGACAGATCGCAGGTCCAGACGGTGGTTTGCGCCTGGCCGCGGTTCAGGCCGACCCGCACGGTGATCTCGGCCTGCTTCATGACCCGCTGGCCCTGTTCCTCACGGTAGGCGGGATGCCGGCCACCGGCAGTCGCCACATGGACGTCGTCCAGGAACAGGTCGACCCCGTCGACGTCGAGATCGTCGATGCCGGCATACCCGATGGCGCACAGGATCCGTCCGAGGTTGGGGTCGGAGGCGAAGAACGCGGTCTTGACCAGCGGCGAATGCGCGATCGCATACGCCACCGCGCCGGCCTCGGCTTCGGTGCGAGCGCCCTCGACCTGCACGGTGATGAACTTGGTCGCGCCCTCGCCATCGCGAACGATGGCCTGGGCCAGTTCGCGCGCGACCTCGGTGATGAGCGACTTCAGTTCGGCAGCCCCGGCGTCGCCCTCAGCCGCGATCCGAAGCGCGCCTGCGCCACTCGCGGTGAGAATCAGCGAGTCGTTGGTCGATGTGTCGCCATCGACGGTGATCCGGTTGAAGCTCGCGTCTGCCGCCTCGCGCACCCAGCGGGCCAGCAGCGCCGGCGCAACGGCCGCATCGGTCGCGACGAAGCCCAGCATGGTCGCCATGTTCGGGCGGATCATGCCGGCGCCCTTGGCGATGCCGTTGACCGTGACGCTGGCGCCGGCGATCACCGCGCGGCGGGACACGGCCTTGGGCAGGGTGTCGGTGGTCATGATGGCCTCGGCGGCCTCGGCCCAGCCGGCAGGCCGGCAGTCGGCCAGCGCCTGCGGCAGCCCCGCGACCAACCGGTCCATCGGCAGCGGCTCGAGGATGACGCCGGTCGAGAACGGCAGCACCTGGTCGGGCTGGCAGCCCATCAGCGACGCCAGCGAGGCACAGGTCGCGCGCGCATCGGCAACGCCCGACTGGCCGGTGCCGGCATTGGCGCAGCCGGTGTTCACCACCAGCGCCCGCACGCGCGAGCCGCCCTCGCCGGCCAGATGCTCGCGGCACACCTGGACCGGCGCCGCGCAGAAACGATTGCGCGTGAACACGCCGGCACTGGCAGCGCCCTCGGCAAGCCGGATCACCAGCAGGTCGCGACGGCCGGGTTTACGGATGTGGGCGCGGGCGGTGCCGAGTTCGACACCTGCAACGGCGTGCAGATCGCCGGGGGCGGGGACACGCAGATTGACGGCCATGAAGCGATCCTTCGCGAGAGGCGGACAATGGAAAACCCAGCATTCTAGGGTGTTTCCGAACTGAATCCCGGCCTGCCGGGTCCACGTGGCGCTCGCCGCTGGCGGGCTGCAACGCTACCATCGCCCCAGATGACGACGACCGGACTGATTCTGATGGGCGGGGGCGCCCGAGCGGCCTATCAGGTAGGCGTGCTCGAAGGCATCGCCCGCATTCTCGAGTCTCAGGGCTGGCCGGCCACGCGGACCCCGTTTCCGGTGGTCTGCGGCACATCGGCGGGGGCGATCAATGCCGCGGCGATCGCGGCCCACAGCGACGACTGGCTGGGCGCGATCGAACGGCTGACGGACGTCTGGCACAACTTCAGCGCCGATCAGGTCTATCGGGTGGACGCCCGGGGCTCTCTGGGCAATGCGATGCACTGGGTCGGGGCCCTGCTGTTCGGCTGGATGGTCCGCAGCCGTCCCCGGTCGCTGTTCGACAATTCGCCGCTGGCCGATCTGCTGGGCCGCATGATCGACCTGAGCCGGCTGCAGCGCTGCCTGGATGACGGCCACCTCAAGGCGCTGGCAATCACCGCGTCCAGCTACACATCGGGGCAGCACGTCACGTATTACGAGACCCGCGACGCGGTCACGCCGTGGTACCGCACGCAGCGGCTGTCCTCGCCGACGCGCATCGAAATCGCCCACCTGCTGGCCTCCAGCGCGATCCCATTCGCGTTTCCGGCGATGCCCCTGCACCTGGACGGGCGCCATGAATACTTCGGCGACGGGTCGATGCGCCAGACAGCGCCGATCAGTCCGGCGATCCACCTCGGCGCCGAACGCATCCTGGTCATCGGCGCGGGCCAGCTTCAGCGCGGCACCGCCCATGCTTCGCACACCGGCTCGCAGTATCTGTATCCCAGCCTGGCCCAGGTGGCGGGACACGCAATGGCCAGCATCTTCCTGGACGGACTGGCCAGCGACATCGAACGCCTCACCCGGGTCAACCGCACGGTCAACATGCTGGCCGACGAGCACCGTGCGCGCTCCGATCTGCGCAACATCGAGCTGCTGGTGATTGCGCCGAGCGAGCGACTGGACACACTGGCCACCGAGCACGTCCGCGACCTGCCGCGCAACATCCGGATGGTGCTGCGCATGGTGGGCGCGACCGACACGCGGGGCTCCGGCCTGAGCTCGTATCTGCTGTTCGAGAAGTCGTATACCCGACGCCTGCTGGACCTCGGCCGGGCCGACGCCCAGGCCCAGCGCGACCAGGTACTGCGCTTCTTCGAGGCCGGCTGACCCGTTCAGCCCGGAAGGTTCGAGATGCCGCTGAGCACATGACCGGTCGGGCCGGCAAGCGCGGCCGATTCGCAATGCCGGGTCTGGTCGTCGAAATAGAAGTCGGGCTCGAAGGCCTTCAGGAACGGGCCCTTCTCGAGCCCTCCCAGAAACATCGCCTCGTCGATCTCCAGTCCCCAGTCCATCAGCGTGCGGATGGCCCGCTCGTGGGCTGGCGCGCTTCGGGCGGTGACGAGCGCGGTGCGGATGCGCATACCGGCGCTGCTGCCGTCGCGCTGCAGCCCGTGCAGCGCCGCCAGCAAGGGCATGAACGGGCCGGAGGGCAACGGCCGGCGGGCGTGGGTTTCCTCGTGACGCTGGAAGGCGTCGAGCCCGTCGCGCTGATAGACCTGCTCGGACTCGTCGGAGAACAGCACCGCATCGCCGTCGAACGCGATCCGGATCTCGTCGGGATGCGATTTCGAGGCCATCACGGACTCGGGAAACACCCGAGCAGCGGGGAAGCCGGCGTCCAGCGCGGCCCGCACGTCGTCGCTGTTGGCTGACAGGAAGAGATTGGCCTTCAGGGGCGTCAGATACGGCCACGGCGTGCGGCCGCGCGTGAACACCCCGCGCTCGAGCCGCAGCCCGGCGTGCCGCGCCGAGCGGAACACCCGCAGGCCGCTGACCGGATCGTTGCGCGACACCACCACCACCTCGACCCGGCGATCGGCCTCGCTGGCCGCCGGCGCATCGAAAGCCAGCAGCTTCTTGACTAGTGCGCCGGCCACGCCCGGTCGCGCCGGCTGCTCGAGACGCTCACGCTGCAGCGCCATGTAGGCCGCATCGTCGTCGCGCTCGAAGACGCGGTTTTCCTCCTCGAAGTCGAACACCGCGCGCGACGAGATCGCCACCACCAGCTTGCCATCCAGGGAAACGGGCATCAGAGGCCACACGACAAGGAATTCGGCCGGCAATGATAGCCTTGCATTCATGGCCATCACGAACCGGCTTTTCGATGAGATCTCCCCCGGCGACACCGCCCAGGTGCGCCGCGTCTGCACCGAGAACGACCTCTACGTCTTCGCGCACGCTTCGGGCAGCCTGAATCCGCTGCATCTGCCCGACCACGATTTCGACGGCAATCCCGACACCCCGCCGCTGGCGCCCGCGATGTGGGTCGGTGCGCTGGTGTCCCAAGTCATCGGCAATCGGCTGCCGGGCCCGGGCGCCGAGCACCGCGCCCAGTCCTTCACGTTCCACAAGGCAGTCGCCGTGGGCGACGAACTGGTGATCTCCGTGCGCGTGCTCGAGAAGCGCGAACCGCGGCTCATCGTGCTCGAGACCCGGGTCGCGCTGGCCAATGGCGATCTGGTCGCCGACGGCGTGGCCGAGGTGTTCACGCCGCTGACCAGGAGGGTGTACGACCATCTCGATGCGCCCGACATGCTCGTGCACCGGCATGCCTCGTTTGATCGGCTGCTGGCGGCCTGCGAAGGGCTGAGCCCGCTTTCGACAGCGGTCGTCATGCCGCATGACGCGCCCTCGCTCGAGGGGGCGTTCCTCGCCGCGCAGGCCGGACTCATCGTTCCGGTGCTGATCGGTGACGCCGCCCTGATGCATTCGCTGGCCGCCGGCCTGGGGCGCTCACTGGCCGGCATCGAAGTGGTCGCAGCCGACACGCCGGCGCGCTGCGCAAGCGAGGCCTGCCGGCTCGCCCACACCGGTCAGGTGCGTGCGCTGATGAAGGGCTCGCTGCACTCGGACATCCTGATGGCCGGCGTGCTGGCGCATGAATCGGGCCTGCGCGGCGAACGCCGGGTCAGCCACATCTTCGTGATGGACACGCCGGGCATGGACCGCCCGCTGTTCATATCCGATGCCGCCATCAACATCGCACCCGACCTGATGGCCAAGGCCGACATCGTGCGCAATGCGATCGACCTGGCCCGCGCCTGCGGGCTGGAGCGCCCGCGGGTCGGCATCCTGTCGGCGGTCGAGACCATCAATCCCAACATCCCATCCACCCTGGATGCCGCCATCCTTTCGAAGATGGCGGAGCGGGGCCAGATCTCGGGCGGAATCGTCGACGGACCGCTGGCGATGGACAACGCGATCGACATCGACGCTGCGCGAACCAAGGGCATCACCTCGCTGGTCGCGGGACGTGCGGACATCCTGATCGTGCCCAATCTCGAGTCGGGCAACATGCTGGCGAAGGAACTCACCTTCATCGCTCATGCGCAGGCCGCCGGACTCGTGCTTGGCGCCCGCGTGCCGGTGATGCTGACCAGCCGCGCCGACAGTGCGCGGGCGCGCCAGATGTCGTGCGCGCTGGCCGTCCTGCACGATCACTGGCAGCGCACCGGACAGAGCGCCGTCGTACCCCGGCCATGAGCCTGCTGGTCCTGAACGCCGGATCTTCGTCGCTGAAGTTCGCGCTGTTCGGCCGCTCGCTCGCCACCGACGACCCGGCCAGCCCGACCCCGCTGATGACCGGCCAGATCGACGGTCTCGGATCCCATCCACACCTTGTCGTCAAGGACGCGGGCGGTGGCCGCCGCCATGACGGTATGGTGACCGCACCGGGCGGCCAGCCGGTCCGCGACGTGGCCGATGCGCTCGAAGTGCTGTTTGCACGACTGCCCGACTGGCAGCCCGGCATGGCCGTCGAGGGCATCGGCCACCGCGTCGTGCATGGCGGTGCGGCCCATGTCGCACCTGCGCGGATCGACGACGCCCTGCTCACGCGACTGGACGCGCTGACGCCCCTGGCGCCGCTGCACCAGCCGTACAACCTGGCCGGAATCCGGGCGGCCCGGAAACGGTTTCCAGACGCACTGCAGGTTGCCTGTTTTGACACCGCTTTCCATCGCGGCCGCGACTTCGTGCAC
>DAONCJ010000172.1:0-7229 GCA_035401985.1 Burkholderiaceae bacterium
CACGGCCTGGGCCACCGAGAAGCGCTCGCCAAAGCGCGCCTTCAGCGCGGCCCCCAGCTCAGGGGGCAGCGGGCGGCGCAGCTCGGCCAGGAACGGACTGGGATGGTTCATCGTGGGTCTCCTGATGCTTCGCGCGTGGCGGCAAAGTGCAAGCTGCGATTCTAGCCGCCACTCGCCTGGCGGCCCGCTTTGCTACCATCCGCGCCGTGTCGCCCTGCATTCGGGCGGGCGTATCGGGCATGCGACTTGCATTGTCTGACCAAGCGCGCGGATGCGCCAATCTGGTTCAAGGAGAAGACGATGCAGTTCCGAAGCACGACATTGCGGCTCGCCGCCCTGGTTCTGGCCACCGTGGTCGGCACCGGCGCCGCGCAGGCCCAGGAGACGAAGATCAAGTTCCAGCTCGACTGGCGCTTCGAGGGGCCGGCCGCCCTGTTCCTGGCCGGCAAGGCCCGCAACTACTATCAGCAGGAAAAGCTCGACGTCACCATCGACGCCGGCAATGGCTCGGGCAACGCGGTCAACCGGGTCGCCTCGGGCGCCTACGACATGGGTTTTGCCGACCTTGCCGCGTTGATGGAGTTCCACGGCAACAACCCGACTGCGCCGAACAAGCCGGTGGCGGTGATGATGGTCTACAACAACACGCCTGCCGCGGTGTTCGCGCTGAAGAAGTCCCACATCAAGCTGCCCGCCGACCTGGTCGGCAAGAAGCTCGGCGCGCCGGTGTTCGACGCCGGTCGCAAGGCCTTCCCGATCTTCGCGAAGGCCAACGGCATCGACGTGACGAAGGTCAACTGGGTGTCGATGGACCCGCCACTGCGCGAGACCATGCTCGCCAAGGGCGATGTCGATGCAATCACCGGGTTCACCTTCACGTCGCTGCTCAACTTGAACGCCCGCGGCGTGAAGGACGAGGACATCGTCGTGCTGCCCTACCCGCAGTTCGGTGTGAAGCTCTATGGCAACGCGATCATCACCTCCGAGGCGTTCCTCAAGAAGAATCCCGACGCCGTCAAGGCCTTCCTGCGCGCCTTCACCAAGGGGGCCCGCGATGTGATCGCCGATCCGGACGGCGCGATCCGCTTCGTCAAGGAGCGCGATGGCATCATCGACGAGGCGCTCGAGAAGCGGCGCCTGAAGCTGGCCATCAGCACTGCGATCGCAACCCCCGACGCACGCACCGAAGGTTTCGGCGAAGTGCGGGGACCCCGTCTGTCGCTGATGGCCTCGCAGGTGGCCGACGCCTTCGCCACCAAGGAGCGCGTCAATCCCGACAAGATCTGGGACGGCGGATATCTGCCGACCCGCGAAGCACGCAACATCCTGGGCAAGTAGGCACTCCGAAGACTCCCCACAGGTGCCGCCGATGCCCGAAGCGTTCGTCGATTTCAACCAGGTATGGCTTGCCTATGATGACGAGCTGCTCGAGCGCAATGAGTTCGCGGTCGAGGACATCACGATCAGCACCGGCGAAGGCGAATTCATCGCCATCGTGGGGCCATCGGGCTGCGGCAAGTCCACCTTCATGAAGCTGGCCACCGGCCTGAAGATGCCCAGCCGCGGCACCGTGCGCATCGGCGGTCAGCCGGTGACCGGGCCGATCAAGATCGTCGGCATGGCCTTCCAGGCGCCCACGCTGCTGCCCTGGCGCACGACGATCGACAATGTGCTGCTGCCGCTCGAGATCGTCGAGCCCTACCGATCGCAGTTCAAGAAGCGCAAGGACGAATACCGCGAGCGCGCGCGCCGGCTGCTCGCGACCGTGGGACTGCAGGGCTACGAGGACAAGTTTCCCTGGCAGTTGTCCGGCGGCATGCAGCAGCGCGCCTCGATCTGCCGGGCGCTGATCCACGAACCGCGGATGCTGCTGCTCGACGAGCCCTTCGGGGCGCTCGACGCCTTCACCCGTGAAGAACTCTGGAACGTGCTGCGCGACCTGTGGGCGGCACAGCGCTTCAACGTCATCCTGGTGACCCACGATCTGCGCGAGGCCGCCTATCTCGCCGACACCGTCTATGTGATGAGCAAGCGCCCGGGGCGCATCGTGACCCGGCGCGACATCGACCTGCCGCGTCCGCGCGACCTCGAGATCACCTACACCACGCAGTTCACCGATCTGGTGCATGAGCTGCGCTCACGCATCGGCGAGATCCGCAAGTCGTAAAGGACGCTCCGTGGCCCGCCACAAGAAGCTCGAAACCTACGCCCCCTGGGCGCTGCTGGTCGCGTCCATCCTGCTCTGGCAGCTGGCCTGCTGGGCCTTCGATGTGTCCGAGTTCGTCTTCCCGAGCCCGCTGCAGATCCTGGGTTCGCTGATCGAGTTCGCGGTGCCCATCGCCGAGCATGCCTGGCGCACCTTCTGGACGACCATGGTCGGCTTCGCGATCTCCATCGTGGTCGGTGTCGTGCTGGGGTTCGTCATCGGATCGTCCCGACTGGCCTACGCGGCGATGTACCCGCTGATGACCGCCTTCAACGCGCTGCCCAAGGCGGCCTTCGTGCCGATTCTCGTGGTGTGGTTCGGCATCGGTGTCGGTCCGGCCATCCTGACGGCGTTCCTGATCTCGTTCTTTCCGATCATGGTGAACATCGCCACGGGTCTCGCCACGCTCGAACCCGAACTCGAGGATGTGCTGCGGGTGCTGGGCGCCAGGCGCCTGGACGTGCTGCTCAAGGTCGGCCTGCCGCGTTCGATGCCCTACTTCTTCGCATCCCTCAAGGTCGCGATCACGCTGGCCTTCGTCGGCACGACAGTGTCCGAGATGAACGCCTCGAACGAGGGCATCGGCTACCTGCTGATCTCGGCCGGCTCGGCGATGAAGATGCCGCTGGCCTTCGCAGGGCTGGTCGTCATTGCCGCCATGGCCATGGCGATGTACGAACTGTTCTCCTGGATCGAGCGTCACACCACGGCGTGGGCGCACCGCGGCCAGACGTAATCGGCGGCTGATACGATCAGCGGCTGCCTGCGCGGGCTCCGTCCGCTGCAGCCTCCGCACACCGACAACGGGTTCCTACCATGGGCAAGCTGACCACCCACATCCTCGACACCGCGCAGGGCCGCCCGGCGGGCGATGTGCGCATCGAACTGTTCTCGATGGACGGCCCGCCGATCCGGCTGCTCGAGACCCGCACCAACAGCGATGGCCGATGCGACGCACCGCTGCTGTCCGGCGACGCGTTCCGGCCCGGGCGCTACCAGCTGGTGTTCCACGTCGGGGAATACTTTGCCGCGCAGGGTCTGCCGGTGGCCGAGCCCGCCTTCATCGATCAGGTGCCACTGGCCTTCGGCGTGGCCGACGCGCAGGCGCACTATCACGTGCCCCTGCTGGTCTCGCCCTGGAGCTACTCCACCTACCGGGGAAGCTGACCCGATCCGATCAGACGGATGTCGCGTCGAGCCCGAATGCGGCCGGCAGGCGAAGCAGCGCATCGAACAGCACCTGCGTGGCCAGCCCTGCATCGTGCGCGCTCATGGTCTCGTCCGGGTGATGGCTGATGCCGCCGTTGCCGCAGCGCACGAACAGCATCGCCGCCGGCGCGAGCGGCGGGAACACCATCGCGTCATGGCCGGCGCCGCTGGGCAGACGGCGCACTTCCAGCCCTCTGGCGGCGATGGCCTGCGCCAGGCACTCCTGCAGCACCGGATCGCAGAGCGCCGCATCGGCCAGATAAAGCGGTTCCCGCCGCAGTGCGACGCGCCGATGGGCGGCGATCCGGTCGCACTCCGCCTCGATGTCGGCGACCGCAGCCCGTCGCACGGCATCCAGCCCGCTGCGCACATCGATCGAGAACACGACGTCCTGCGGAATCACGTTCACCGCGCCGGGCAGCACCTGCATGCGCCCGACGGTGGCCACCAGTTCAGCACGCGACGAGGCGATGCGTTCGATCGCCAGCACCATCTCGGCCGCCGCGGCCAGCGCATCCTGACGGGCGCCCATGGGCACCGTGCCGGCATGCCCGGCAAGGCCAGTGACCGTGACGGTGGAACGCTCGGCACCGGCAATCGCGGTGACCACACCGACGGCCAGCCCTTCATTCAGCAGCACGGGCCCCTGCTCGATGTGCGATTCGAGATAGGCCAGCGGCGCTTGCGCCCTTCGGTCGACACTCGGCCAGGCCGTCGGATCGCAGCCGAAGGCGCGCAGGGCATCGGCCAGCGAAACGCCCGTTGCATCGCGGACATCCAGCCAGGCGGGATCGAACTGGCCCGCCATGGCCTTGCTGCCGATCAGCGTGACGCCGAATCGGACCCCTTCCTCGTCACCGAAGGCGACCACTTCAACGGCGACCGGCAGCCGGCGACGCTGCCGGTTCAGTTCGGCCACGCAGGCGATGCCGGACAAGATGCCGAACAGTCCATCGAAACGCCCGGCATTGCGCACCGAATCCATGTGCGAACCGATGAGGACGACTGGAGCGCCGGGGGTCTCGCCTTCGTAGCGCCCCACCATGTTGCCCAGCGGGTCGTAGCCGCACTGCATGCCCGCGGCGCGCATCAGCGAAGCGATGTGATCGCCCGCGGCGCGGTGCTGCGGACTCAGATAAACGCGTGTCAGGCGTGGCGGGTCTTCGGTGAATCCGGCCAGCCGGTCAGCCTGTGCGAGCAGTTCGCGGCCCAGCCGTTCGACATCCGCATCCATGACGGTATCCGCTCTGCGACAAGGAGCCGGATGTTAGCATTCGAGACCATTTCGAGCGGCTCGTGCCAGGGTCCGCACACTCAGGAAAACCAAGCGTGGCGAGCATCGAGCGGATCAATCAGTTCACCCCTGCCGAATTCTCGGCGGCCTTCGGCAAGGTCTACGAGCACTCGCCCTGGATCGCCGAGCGCGCCTTTGCGCAGCGCCCCTTTGCCAGCGCGACGGCGCTGCTGCTGGCCCTGTGGGGAGTGGTCCAGTCGGCCTCACCGCAGGAACAGCTGGCGCTGCTCAATGTCCACCCCGAACTGGCCGGCAAGGAAGCACAAGGCGACACCCTCACCGCGGCGTCCAACCACGAGCAGAGCGCGGCGGGCCTGGGCACGCTCGATGCTGCGCAGCGCGCCGAGCTGACCGCACTGAACCGCAGCTACCTCGAACGCTTCGGCTTTCCGTTCATCATCTGCGCCCGGCTGAACAGCCGCGATGCGATCTTCGGCAGCCTGCGCGCCCGGCTGACCAACTCGCGCGATCAGGAACTGCAGAACGCGCTGGCCCAGGTCGGCCAGATTGCCCGCCTGCGCCTGCTGGACATCCTCGCCGAACCGTGACGCGCGCAGGGTTCCCTGCGCTGCAGCGCGCGGCTTCGGTAAACTGCGCCCATGGGAAACAGACTCAGTCAGATCGCAACACGCACCGGGGACGATGGCTCCACCGGCCTGGGTGACGGCAGCCGCACACGCAAGGACAGCCTTCGGGTCATTGCGCTGGGCGACGTCGACGAACTCAATTCGACCCTCGGCCTGCTGCTGACCGAGCCCGTTCCGGCGGATATTCGCGAAGCCTTCATCGACATCCAGCACGACCTGTTCGATCTGGGCGGTGAACTGTGCATTCCAGGCTACGAGAACGTCAGCGAGGCGCAGGTGGCCCGGCTCGACGATCTGCTGGCCACGCACAACGCCACCTTGCCGCGCCTGCAGGAATTCATCCTGCCTGGCGGATCGCGGGCGGCGGCGATCGCCCATGTCGCGCGCACGGTGTGCCGGCGTGCCGAGCGCGCGGTGGTGGCGCTTGGCGCCGAAGAGCCGGTGCGCCCCGCGTGCCGGCAGTATCTGAACCGGCTTTCGGATCTGCTGTTCGTGCTGGCCCGCGTGCTTAACCGGGCCGATGGCGGCAGCGATGTGCTGTGGCAGCAGGGGCGCAACAAGCCGGCTTAGTTGTTGTCGTACGGACGCCCTGGCGCACGGGGGGGCCCGATGGCTCCAACGTGCCCGCCCCGCTGCGCGGGGTGCCCTCGCTGCCTTCGGAAGCTGCCCGGCCCCGCCGGGCACTTCCTCGTTCGCTCGGCGGGCCCGAATCGCCACCGGGCCCACCCCGTGCGCCAGGGCTCGAGCGCTTACCTCGGCGGTCTTGGTGCGCAGCTGTGGTGGGGGTGCTCTTTGCTCAGCTCCGATAGCTCGGGTCGATTCGGTCGAGCTTGCGCAGCAGCGCGGGCCATTCCATGACGCCAAACGGACGGCGCGTGCCCCGCTGGTAGTTGTTCCAGGTCGCCTCCAGCACCGCCTGCGGCACCTGGCGAAACGGCGCTCCGCAGGCCATGGCCGCCAGTTGCGACTGGCAGGACAGCTCGAGCCGGTGCATCCAGTTGAAGGCTTCGCCCACGGTGTGACCCACCGTGAGCGCTCCGTGATTGCGCAGCATCAGCGCTTCACTGTCGCCCAGATCGGCCACCAGCGACGCCTGCTCGGCGGTGTCGAGCACCACGCCCTGGTAGTCGTGATACGCGATCTTCAGGAAGCGCATCGCGGTCTGGTTCAGCGGCAGCACTCCGCAGTCCAGCGCGGACACCGCCATCGACGCCCAGCTGTGCGTGTGGATCACGCAGCCGATCTCGGGGCGCGCGCGGTGGATGGCGCTGTGGATGACATAGCCGGCCTTGTTCACGCCGTAGGCGAGATCGCCGAAGTCGGGGGACGCCAGCACCGTGCCGTCCAGATCCACCTTCAGCAGACACGACGCGGTCATCTCGTCGTAGGTCATCCCGTACGGATTGATCAGGAAGGCGCCCTCCTGATCGGGCACGCGGGCCGAGATGTGATTGGCCGTCATGTCCGACATGCCGTAATAGTCGATCAGCCGGTAACAGGCGGCCAGGTCGATCCGGGCCTGCCATTCGGCCTCGGAGCAGCGGCCGCGCATCGAGGCGATCTGCAATACGCCGGGTTCGTTCATGCCGGATCCTTCGGGGTGTGTCGATGAGACCGCGACGATAGCGCGGGCCGGCCACCCTGTCGTGCCGGAACTTCCGGTTTTCAAGGCCACCGCAGCGGTGACACGGCCGGCGCTCAGCCTCCGGCGGATCGGGCCAGCAATGCCTGAAGCGCGGGCGTCAGGCCGATGTTCGGCTTGACGGGCGGGGCGCTGAAGCTGCCTGCGCGGGCAGGGGCCGGCGCCATGCGCACCAGGCCCTCGGCCTGGCGCACCGCGCTGGAGACACCATCGACCACCGGCACCCGCAGCCGGTCCTTGAGCTGGCGCGCCAGACCGGCCAGCGGTGCGCCCGCCAGCACGATCACATCG
>DAONCJ010000173.1:0-7187 GCA_035401985.1 Burkholderiaceae bacterium
GCCACCACCTCCTGGCCCGGGTAGCAGCCCTTCTTGAAATTGACCCCGCCCACCAGCTCGAAATTGACCATCTGCGGCACGAACAGCTCCCAGGTGCCGGGCACGATCCGGGCCACACCCGAGCGCACCTCGAGCCAGCGCCAGAAAGAGCCGGGGGTGGGAATCAGGCGCCCGCTCAGCGTTGCCCAGAGTGCGCCTGCCTCGGCGGCGTCGGTCCACACGAGCCAGCGCGGCACCATGATCTGGCTGTCGGCAGTGCCGACGGGCACCGGTGGCAGTCCGATAACCGTGCGGGCGCCCGCACGAAGCACCTGGTCGGCCTGCGGCATGGAGCCGAACAGATCGCTCAGCACCGCGCCCGACGACTCGCCGGACAGCCCGAAGCAGACCTGGTTGGCACTGTCGTCGGTGACCTTGACCTTGGCACGAAGCACGAACATCGACAGGCGCCGACGCAGGGTCTCGGCCAGAGGCAGCGAGACCGCGAGTTGAATGCGCGGCGCTGACTCGGTGTCGGCCCGCCAGCCGAGAAAGCTGCCCTGCAGCCTGCCCTTGGCATTGCAGTAGCCGAACAGGTGGGCGGTGCCGGGCTGCAGGTGCTCGACGTCGTTGGTCAGCTGCGCATGCAGGAACTTGACCGCGTCGTCACCGGCAGCGGCCAGCAGACCGATGTCCAGCAGCGGACCGACCCGGCCGACCGACAGATCGCCAGACGGCGCCGGCAGTTCCGCCTGCGGCCCGTATTCGTCGAACCGGACAGGCACGCCGAGCGAGTCGGCGCGTTGACGTGCCAGGGCTTCGTCGAAGGAGAAGGTGAGGGCGGGGGCGGCGGTGGAGGTCATGGCCTTATTATAGGAATCCTGAACGGCCCCGCCCAATGAACCGTACTGTCCTATCGCTTTTGGCCGTGCTGATGGCACTGGCCGCCCTGTCCGCCGCCGCCGTTTCGCTCTATCGCAAGCAGCCCCTGGAACTGACCAGCAGTCCGGTGCGCGTTCGCATTGATCGCGGCACCGGGCTGTCGGCGATCGGCGCGATCCTGGAAAAGAGCGGCATCGGGCTGCCCGGCTGGCAGTTCGAGCTGGCCGCGCGGCTGCGCGGCGACGGTCACCGGATCAAGGCGGGTGTCTACGAGTTCTCGGCGCCGATCACCCGGCAGGCCCTGATCGACAAGATGGTTCGCGGCGACGTGCTGCTGTCCGAAGTGACGATCATCGAAGGCTGGACCTTCCGCCAGATGCGGGCGCTGCTGGCTCGCCACCCAGATCTCGCGCAGGAGGCCGCGGGTCTGGACGAAGCCGCGCTGCTGGCCCGGATCGGCGCCACCGAAACCCGCGCCGAAGGCCTGTTCCTGCCCGACACCTACCGCTTTTCGCCCGGCTCCAGCGATCTCGAGGTATATCGCCAGGCCTATCGGCAGCTCAAGCGGGCGCTCGACGACGCCTGGGCAGCCCGCTCGGCCGGCGTGCCCTTGCAGACCCCCTACCAGGCGCTGGTGCTGGCATCGATCGTCGAAAAGGAAACCGGCCGCGATGCCGACCGTGACCGCGTGGCTGCCGTCTTCGTCAACCGCCTGCGCAAGGGCATGCTGCTGCAGAGCGATCCGACCACCATCTATGGCTTGGGCGAAGCCTTCGATGGCAACCTGCGCCGCACCGACCTGCGAGCCGATACGCCTTACAACACCTACACCCGGCCCGGGCTGCCGCCGACGCCCATTGCCTTGGCGGGCAGGGCGTCGCTGGCGGCCGCGCTGAATCCCGCCCGCACGCCGGCGCTGTATTTCGTGGCCCGGGGCGACGGCAGCAGCGAATTCTCCGAAGACTTGGCCGCTCATCAGCGCGCCGTCGACCGCTACCAGAAGCGACGCACCCCATGACAAATGCGATGCACCCGATGACTCGCGCCCCCGCCGACCCGTCACCCAAAGGACTCTTCATCACCTTCGAGGGCATCGACGGCGCCGGCAAGAGCAGTCATCTCGAGTGGTTTGCCGAACGGCTGCGGACATTCGGACGCGAGGTGATCGTCACCCGCGAGCCGGGCGGAACGCCGCTGGCCGAGGTGCTGCGCGACCTGGTGCTCAACCAGCCGATGGACCCTCAGACCGAACTCCTGCTGGTGTTTGCCGCCCGCAATGAGCATCTGGCCGGTCTGATCCGACCGGCGATCGCGCGTGGCGCCGTCGTGCTGTGCGACCGGTTCACCGACTCGACGTACGCGTATCAGGGTGGCGGACGCGGCCTGTCCCTGAAGTTGATCGAGACCCTGGAGCGACAGGTGCACGGCGATCTGCAACCGGACCGCACCTACCTTTTCGACCTGCCCGCCGCCCTCGCTGCGCAGCGCCGGGCCGCCGCGCGAGCCGCGGATCGCTTCGAGGCGGAGGATGTCGCGTTTTTCGAGCGCGTTCGGATGGCCTACCGGCGCCGCGCCGGGCTCAGCGAGGCGCGGTTCGAAGTGATCCCGGGCGAGCAGACCATCGGGCAAGTTAGAGAACTACTTGAAGTCAGCCTGAAATTGTTAATGAAAGAATAAGTTGCGACGCACTCGTAAAGTATTGATAGAGATAAGAGTTGCTCCTGTTTCAACGAATTACAGTGCTTTATTAAAGTGAATTCCAAGCTCTTCAGGCTCATCCCGTGACTGAAAATCCGTCCGATCTGCCGCCCTGGTTGAGCGCTCCGCTGGCCAGCCTGCTCGCCATGCGCGCGAGCCTGCCGCATGCCTTGCTGCTCGTGGGGCCGCGGGGCATCGGCAAGGGTCTGCTGGCCGAGCGCTTCGCCCAGAGCCTGCTGTGCGAATCCCATCGACCGGACGGCAGCGCCTGCGGCAGCTGCGACGCCTGCGGCTGGTTTCGTGCGGGCAATCACCCCGACGTCCGGCGCATCTCCCCGCTGGTCGATGAAGAGGGCAGCACGAAGTCCGAGCGCAGCCGCCGCGAGATCAAGATCGACCAGATCCGGGCCCTGGGGGATTTCGTCGGGATCGGCGCCCACCGGGCAGGGCGCAAGCTGGTGCTGATCGACCCGGCTGACGCCATGAACCGCACCGCGGCAAACGCCCTGCTCAAGACCCTGGAGGAACCCACCGGGGACACCGTGTTCCTGCTGGTCTGCGGCAATGCCGGAGCGTTGCCGGCAACGGTGCGGTCACGCTGCGTTCCCTTCAGGCTGAACCGCCCCGACTCCGCGCAGGCGGTCGCTTGGCTGCAGGCGAGCATGCCCGGCGACCCGGCGCTGCTCGGGCAGTGGCTTGCGCTGGCCGATGGCGCGCCGATGCGCGCACGCGACTTCGCCGAGCCCGCCGCTTCAGCCGCCTATCGGATGGTGGTGCAGGCGGCTGGCGAGATTCCGGAGAATCCGGTCATGAAGTCGGCCGAAGGGCTGGCCAGCGTGGCGGCTGCTCTGTGGGTGCCCCTGCTGCAGGCCTGGCTCGGCGATCTGGCCAGGGTTTGCGCTCAGGCCGGTCCCGTGCGCTTCCCGACGCAGGGGCCGCGGCTCAAAGTGCTGGCAACCCAGACTTCATTGGCACGCATCACCAGTCTGGCGCAGTGGCTGAACCGCCAGACACCGATTCTCGAGCATCCACTGAACGCCCGGTTGCTCGCCGAAGACATCTGGTTGCGCTACGAGGCGATCTTTTCGAACGCCTAGGTACGACAGATCCACCCCGATCGGTCGCGCCCTCAGAAAGGACAGCATCACCGATGGAGCAAGCCACCCGCAAACCCGAACAGCCGACCACCTTGAGCGATGTGGGCACGGGGCCTCGTCCCAGCGTGATCCAGGTGTCGATCCGCGAAAAGGCGGCCCTGTACGCGGCGTACATGAGCTTCGTCGATGGCGGCGGCCTGTTCGTGCCGACGACCCGTCCGGCGCAGCTTGGCGATGAGGTGTACGCCATCCTGACGCTGATGGATGAGCCGGCCAAGGTGCCGATTCCCGGCAAAGTCTGCTGGATCACACCGGCCGGGGTGCCCGGGCGGCAGCAGGGCATCGGCATCCAGTTCGCCCGCAACGAAACAGGCGAGCAGGCACGCATCAAGATCGAAAACCTGATCGGCAACGCCCTCAAGTCGGCGCGTCCCACGCATACCCTTTGAGCGGGCGGGTCAGCCCCTTGCGGACACGGGTAAACTCGCGCCGTGTTCGTCGATTCCCACTGTCACCTCGATTTCCCCGATTTCGCCGGCCAGCTGCCGCAGCTGCTCGAACGCATGCGTGCGGCCCGCGTGGGCGGGGCCTTGTGCATCAGCGTCACGCTGACCGATTTCCCCGCTGTGCTGGCGCTGGCCGAGCGCCATCCCAATCTGTGGGCGACGGTGGGCGTCCACCCCGACTACCCCGACATCGAAGAGCCCGACGTCGCCACGCTGATGCGGCTGGCGCAGCATCCGCGGATCCGCGCGATCGGCGAAACGGGGCTCGATTACTACCGTCTCACCGGCGACCTGGAGTGGCAGCGCGAGCGCTTCCGGGTGCACATCCGCGCCGCCCGCGAGTTGCACATGCCGCTGGTGATCCACACGCGCCAGGCGAGTGCCGACACCTTGCGCATCATGGCCGAGGAGGGCGCCGACCAGGCGGGCGGGGTGATGCACTGCTTCACCGAGGACTGGCCGACCGCCAAGGCGGCCATCGACATGGGCTTTTGCATCTCGTTCTCGGGCATCGTCACCTTCAAGAGCGCGCGCAGCCTGCGCGAGGTGGCCTTGCAGGTGCCCGATGACTGCCTGCTGATCGAGACCGATTCGCCGTATCTTGCGCCTGTGCCGTATCGCGGCAAGACCAATGAGCCGTCTTTCGTCCCTCAGGTGGCCAGGGTGCTGGCCGAATTACGAGGTGTTCCGATCGAACACATTGAAGCTGTCACCACTGACAATTTCTGCCGTGTTTTCAATGTATTGAAAGATGAAGTTGAAGCAGTTTAGCTGGTTTATCCGGCCGTTCCGGCTTGGCCTGGCGGTGTGTCTGGCGGTCGCAGCGGTGCCTGTCCAGGCGCAAAAGGACGCCTACCAGGACTTCTTCGAAGCCGTCGCCATCGACGATGCGGGAACCGTTCGCACCTATCTGCTGCGCGGCATCGCGCCGAATTCCGAGGATCCCGTCAAGGGGCCGGCGATCGTGCTGGCTGCCCAGGAACGTGCTTTCAAGGCATTGCGGGTGCTGCTCGAATCGCCGCTGACCAACGTCAACGCCCGCAACAAGGCCGGCGAGACAGCGCTGATGTACGCCGCAGGCCATGGCGAGCTGGAGATGGCCCGATTGCTGCTCAAGCGCGGCGCGCAGATCAATTCCCAGGGCTGGACGCCGTTGCACTATGCCGCCAGCGCCGGTCATCTGCAGATGGTCACCTGGCTGCTCGAGAACCATGCGTACATCGATGCAGGGTCACCGAACGGCACGACGCCGCTGATGATGGCCGCGCGCGAGAAACGGACGACCGTGGCGCGCTATCTGGTGGAACAGGGAGCCGACCCCAGTCTGCGCAATGAGGCCGGCATGGGGGCTCCGGAGTACTTCATCCGGATCGGCGAGCCGGAACAGGCCCAATGGATGACCGAGCGGGCCACCGAGTATTTGCGCAAGTACGGCACCCAGAAGACGCCCGTGCCGGCCGGTGATTCGACGGGGACGATGCGATAGGGACCCGGGAAGGGTTTCCTGGCTTGAACCGTGCCGCGTGAAGTCGTCGCTGGCTGGGCTGTCTTGGGATTACAATGCGCATAATGTGTAACGTGACACGTCGCCGGGCACGCACACAAGCGCGCCGGGTTGCGCGCCACGGTTTCGCCGTCAGAGCCGCCAAGCCGCAGCACCACGCCCCGGACCGTTCCAGCGGTTCGGGGCGTTTCCATTTGGGCCGCCAAGGGAAGGGGACGACGACCCCCCTCACAGACCCCGAGCCGCCCGCTTCTCGTCCTTTTCCTGCCGGCGCCGCTCCGCCCGGTTGACCACCGGAGCCGCTTTCCCAGCGTCTGGACGGGCGCCAACCCTCGCCGTCCCAGACTCGACCGGGGGGAGGGTCTCCGACCGATAGCGACGCCCCCAGGCCCGAATTTCCGGCAGGTGCACCGTCAGCCAGCCCGCGATGGTCTGCGACACCGACTGCCCCGTCGCCTCCGCTACTTCCCGCATCGCGGCATGAACTGGACCCGGCAGGGTCAGGTTGACCCGCACTGACTTCGCCGACCCCATCTCTGCCCCTTTGCGTATGTGTGTGTATTGCGTACATGGTAACTCCCTTCCGAACCGACCCGAAGCCCCAGGTCGGTTGCACGGTTTTCCCTCTGTAGACACCGCCGAATGGAGAGTGATCCGGTTCTTTAGTGTCCCTTCTTTCAAGTCTAGGGCGGGGGCCTTCGGCCCCGCCCCGGTGGTGCCGACGCTGCGCATCGGCACCACCGGGGCGAAACCTCAGCCGGCCGGCTGCGCCTGCCGGCGCGGCGCTGCGCGCCACGCCTCCGCCCTCATTCGTGCGCGCCGACAGCGGGCTACCGGGACCAGCGGTGGGGGTCGGGCATGTTCCCCAGGCGGGACGGCCGCCTGGCCGGCCCCAGGCCGGTCCGGAACAGCATGCCCGCCGGCACCAGCGACACGCCGCACAGGCCGCCTGGCTTGCATGAAACGGGCCGCGTTGGCCGCCCGGTCGCCGCAGTAGATGCGCCAGTCGATCCAGGCGTGATGGGCGTGCTTGACCCGGACGACCTGCGGCAGCTCCATCGACCAGAGCCGCACCAGCTCGAACGCCCACCGCGGCACGGGCCGCCGGCCAGCTCGCCAATCCTCGATCGAGCGCACGTGACGGCACAGCAGACGCGCCGCGCGCGCGTTCGTGGTGCCGGTCTGGTACAGGAGCCAATCGAACTCCGAAGGGAAGACGAAACTATTTCGTGACAGTGACCGGGGCTTGCGCATCACGCGCCCCAGCCGGAACCCAGGGAGCGCCACAGCCGCGCCCATTTGTCGCGGGCGATCCACAGTTCATAGGCCGAGAAAAACTCATTGCGATGAAGAACTTGCGCGACTTTCACGAAGCAAACTATGCGAACCGAACGCCACTGGAAGGCCACCCAAGCCCCAGGCGACAGCCCCATGGCCTGATGGCGCATAATGTGTATTATGTAAACTCACATCAATGCATAGTGCGCAGCTGCGTGCTGCCGCCACCCCGGTTCACCTCGG
>DAONCJ010000174.1:0-7162 GCA_035401985.1 Burkholderiaceae bacterium
GTTTCAGTGGCCGGGCATGGGACTGCTTTTCATTCAGGCGGTGCAGAGTGCCGACGTTCCGGTGATGGCAGCCTACCTGTGCCTGATCGCCCTGGTCTTTGTCATCATCAACCTCGTTGTCGACCTCCTGTATTTTGCTGTGGACCCAAGGCTGCGGATGAATCACGCTGCCGCCAGCCATTGATTCCTCCCGCACGGTCACTTCCACCCTCTCACCAGGCATACCTCCAATGAATGCGCCCGAACCCTACCTGGCAGGCCACCCGACCGTCGCACGGCTGCGTCTGTTCCACCGCGATCTGGTCGAGATCCGGCATGAACTGCATCGACATCCAGAGCTGGGCTTCGAGGAGCATTTCACCGCTGAACTGGTGGCGCGCGAGCTGTCCCGCTATGGCGTGGACGAAGTGCATCGCGGCATCGGTCGCACGGGTGTCGTGGCAGTCATCCGCGGGCGAACCGACACCTCAGGTCGGCGGATCGGTCTGCGAGCCGACATGGATGCATTGCCCATCCCGGAAGAGAACAGCTTCGAATACCGCTCGACACATGCCGGCGTGATGCACGCCTGCGGCCATGACGGCCACACGACGATGCTGCTCGGAGCCGCGCGGCATCTCGCGTCCACCCGGGACTTCGACGGCGTCGCTCACCTCATCTTCCAGCCGGGCGAGGAAGGCTATGGCGGCGCACAGAAGATGATCGAGGACGGACTGTTCGAACGCTTCCCGTGCGACGCGGTCTATGCGATGCACAACTGGCCCAGCCTGCCACCCGGGACCATCGCCGTCAGGCCCGGCCCGATGATGGCTGCGGCCGATCGGGTCACGATTCACGTCGAAGGTCGCGGCGGCCATGGTGCGCATCCCTACCTCGCCATCGATCCCGTCGTGGTGGCAGCACACATCATCACCGCGGCGCAATCGATCGTCTCGCGCAATGTCAATCCGATCGATGCCGCGGTCATCAGCCTGTGTTCGGTGCAGGCCGGAAATCCGGGCGCCATGAGCGTGATCCCGCGCGAGGCGACCATCGTCGGAACGGTGCGCACCTTCAAGCGCGAGACCCAGGACATGATCGAGGCGCGGTTGAGTGAACTGGTCGAGTCGGTTGCCCGGGGCTTCGGCGCAACGGCGCGCGTCGACTACGAGCGGATCTACCCCGCCACCGTCAACTCGCACGACGAGGCACTGTTTGGCCAGCAGACCGCCCTCGAGCTGGTGGGTGAGGCGCAGATGGTTCCAGACCTGGACCCCAGCATGGGTTCGGAGGACTTTGCGTTCATGCTGCAGCAACGGCCAGGCGCGTATTTCCGGATCGGTCAGGGCGGCAGCGAAAGCGGCTGCTTTCTGCACAACACCAGCTACGACTTCAATGACGCCATTCTTCCGCTCGGAGCGGCCTTGTTCGTTCGGCTGGTTGAACGATACATGCCCGTTCCCGCCTGAACCCTCGACGCGCGACGCGGAGACATCCCGATGCATTGGCTGACAACCGTTGTGCGCAGGGCGGCCACGATTGCCCTCGCGTCTGCCTTGTTCGGCCAAGGTGCGTTCGCGGTCACGCTGCGGGTCGCCGATCAGGGCGATGCGGTGTCGATGGATCCCCACTCGTTCAACGAGTCGCTGCAGCTCAGCTTCACCGGCAACGTCTACGAACCCCTGGTCGCGCGCGACAAGAGCCTCGGACTCGTGCCCGGCCTCGCGACCAGTTGGAAGCAGACCGACCCCACCACCTGGCGTTTCGAATTGCGCCGGGGTGTCAGGTTCCATGACGGCTCGCCGTTTTCAGCGGATGACGTGATCTTTTCTTATCGACGTGCCTTGGCCGAAGGATCCGATGTCAAGACGTACGTGGGCACCATCCGCGAAATCCGCAGGGTCGGCGAACACAGCATCGACATCGTCACCGCGGCGCCCTTTCCGATCCTGCCCGACGTGCTGACGCTCTGGTACATCATGAGCAAGGCCTGGTGCGAAACGAATGGCGCGACGCAGCCGGTCGACAAGCGCAAAGGCGTCGAGAACGCGGCCTCGTTCCGCGCCAACGGCACCGGACCGTTCCGGCTCAAGTCCCGCGATCCCGGGGTGCGGACCGTGCTCGCACGCCATGCCGGCTACTGGGACCGGATCGAGACCAATATCGAAGAAGTGATCTTCACACCCATAGGCAACGATGCCACGCGGGTCGCCGCCCTGATTTCAGGTGAAGTGGACCTGATGCAGCCCGTGCCTGTGCAGGACGCCGCGCGTCTGTCCCAGAACCCGGCGCTCAAGGTGATGCTGGGGCCTGAGTTGCGCACGATATTTCTCGGCATGGATCAGAAGCGCGACGAGCTTCTGTACTCCAGCGTCAAGGGGAAGAACCCGTTCAAGGACCGGCGTGTCCGCCAGGCGTTCTACAACGCCATCGACATCGACGCCATCCGCAGCAGAATCATGCGGGGCGCTGCGGTACCGGCGGCACTGCTCATAGGCCCGGGCGTCAAAGGATTCGCACCCGAACAGAACAGGCGTCTGCCGCATGACCCCGAGGCAGCGCGCAAGCTGCTCGCCGAAGCGGGCTATCCCAACGGGTTCGAGGTCAAGCTGAACTGTCCGAATGACCGTTACATCAATGACAGCGAAATCTGCCAGGCGGTTGCCGGCATGCTGGCGCGCATCGGCGTGAGGGTTCAGCTCGAGACCGAGAGCAAGGCCACCTACTTTCCCAAGGTTCTGTCACGCAACACCTCCTTCTACATGCTCGGTTGGACACCCGGCACTTACGACGCCCACAACGTGCTGTTTTCCGTGATGGCCAGCCCCGGCGCCGCAGGCCAGGGCCAGTTCAATCTGGGCAGCTACAGCAACACCCGACTTGACGATCTGACTGCGCGGATTGCTTCCGAGACGAATCCGGGCCGGCGCGATGCGATGATCGCCGAAGCGCTGAAGATTCACGCTGAGGACGTAGGGCACCTCCCCCTTCACCAGCAGTCGCTGGCCTGGGGTATGAAGAAGAACGTGAATCCGGCTCAACGGCCCGACAACTTCACGCCCTACAAGTACGTCGTGGTCCGATGATCAGTCGTCCGGCCATGGCGGGCAACGGACAGCCAGCTTGAACGGCGCGGCAGCCCGATTCCTCGACAGCGACCTCTGGGTCAGCTTCAAGCGCAATCCACAAGTGATCGGAGCAGCGGTGTTCGCCGCGATCCTGATCGCCGGCGCGGTCTTCGCCCCGTGGGTCGCACCCCACCGCCCCTTCGATCTGGCATCGCTTTCTTTGAACGATTCGATGCTGCCCCCGGCCTGGAATCCACAGGGGCGGCTCGCGTACGCGCTCGGTACCGACGATCAGGGTCGCGACGTCCTTTCGACCATACTGTACGGGTCCCGGATTTCGCTGCTGGTCGGCCTCGCATCGGTACTCTTCGCGTCGACTCTCGGAGTCACGCTCGGGCTGCTCTCGGGATATGTGGGGGGCCGCCTCGACGCGTTGCTCATGCGCGTCGCCGATATCCAGCTCTCGTTCCCGGCAATCCTGATTGCACTGCTCGTCGATGGCATTGCACGAGCCGCGCTGCCTCGGGGCGCGCACGACGAGCGGCTCGCCATTGCCGTGCTGATCGGCTCGATCGGCCTGGCGAACTGGGTGCAATACGCTCGCATGGTTCGCGGCTCGACCATGGTAGAGAAGCGCAAGGAGTATGTGCAGGCGGCGCGGCTGATCGGTGTTTCGCGCTGGAGCATCATGCTGCGTCATGTGTTCCCGAACGTGACCGGTCCCGTTCTTGTCATCGCGACGATAAACATCGCGACCGCCATCCTCACCGAAGCGACCTTGTCGTTTCTGGGCGTGGGTGTGCCGCAGACAACGCCATCGCTCGGGACCATGATCAGCAATGGAAACAATTTCCTCTATTCCGGCGAATGGTGGCTTGTCGTTTTTCCGGGCGCCACGCTGGTGCTGCTGTGCATGTCGGTCAACCTGATCGGAGATTGGCTGCGTGACGCGCTGGATCCGAGGTTGAGTTGATCCAGCGCCATCACGCAGCGCTGCTGGAAGTGCGCAACTTGCGCGTGCAGCTCGAATCCCGCCGAGTGACGCTGACCGCTGTCGACGACATCTCCTTCGACATTGCCGCCGGAGAGATATTGGGCGTCGTCGGCGAGTCTGGCGCCGGCAAGTCAATGACCGGGAGCGCGATCATCGGTCTGCTCGAACCGCCGGGGCGAATCACCGGCGGACAGATCCTGCTGAACGGACGCCGCATCGACAATCTTTCTGCCGACGAAAAGAGGAGGATCAGGGGTCGCGAAATTTCCGCGATCTTTCAGGACCCGCTGACGTCACTCGACCCGCTTTACAGCGTCGGACGGCAACTCTGCGAAACCATCCAGACCCATCTTGGATTCACGTCCGCCCAGGCACGTCGACGAGCGATCGAACTGCTCAGTGCCACCGGCATCCCCGGAGCCGATGTGCGTGTCGATCATTTCCCGCACCAGTTCTCCGGTGGGATGCGTCAGCGGGCTGTAATTGCGCTTGCCATGGCCGGCCAGCCGAAGCTGATCATCGCGGACGAGCCCACGTCTGCTCTCGACGTCTCTATCCAGGCGCAGATCATCACGCTGCTCAAGCGCCTGTGCCGCGAACATGGCACCGCAATCCTGCTTATCACGCACGACATGGGCGTCATCGCGGAAGCGGCCGACAGGGTCGCCGTCATGTACGCAGGCCGGCTCGTTGAACTCGGACCCGTCCGTGATGTGGTCCGTCAGCCCCAGCACCCCTATACGCAGGGTTTGATGGCCTCGGTTCCGAGTTTGGTCGGTGAGCGCGACGGGCTCAAGCAGATCGACGGTTCCATGCCTGGGCTTGATGCGATTCCCTCGGGCTGCCCCTTCCATCCGCGCTGTGGGCGTGCAGTGGCTGTTTGCAGGCAGCACAGACCCGGTCTTCTCGCGGCAGGACCCGCAGCGGCTGCGTGCTGGCTGCACGAGCCTAAGCTCGCTGCTGCATTCGCCGCCCCGTCACGGGGCGCCGGGCCTGTTGCCTGAACCATGTCGACCAGGCCGGAGCACCCGGAAAACAGCGCAGACACTCCCGTGACAAGCTCGTCAGGCGAGGTCAGCCGCCTGCCGCGTGATCCACTCGTACGGGCTGAAGCGATCAGCAAGGTGTTCGACGTTTCTGCTCCTTGGCTGAACCGGATGATTGAGCGGCGTCCCCGTCAGCTGCTGCGCGCGGTCGACTCGGTAAGCCTCGACATTGGGGTGGGGGAAACGCTGGGCCTGGTCGGGGAGTCCGGCTGCGGCAAGTCGACTGTCGGCCGACTTCTGGTCGAGCTCGAACAGCCGAGCGAAGGACGAATCTCGTTCCCTGGCGAGGCTTATGCGGAAAATAGACCCGGCAACACGCACAGGGCGCGGGGCCGTCTCCAGATGATCTTCCAGAACCCCTACGCAAGCCTGAACCCCCGGTGGAAGGCGTTCGATATCGTCGGCGAGCCGATCCGCGTCCATCGGTTGATCGAGGATCCCGGCCTCATACGGAAACGAGTCGTGGCGCTGCTCGAGGGTGTGGGGCTGTCAGCCGCTGATGCGGACAAATACCCACATCAGTTTTCCGGTGGCCAACGTCAGCGTGTGTCGATCGCGCGAGCCCTCGCCTCTGAGCCCACACTTCTGGTCTGCGATGAGCCCACGTCGGCTCTGGACGTCTCGGCGCAGGCCCAGGTGCTCAACCTCCTGCGCAGGGTGCAGCGCGAGCACGAACTTACCTGCCTGTTCATTTCGCACGACCTCGCGGTGGTCAGACATGTCAGTGATCGCGTCGGAGTCATGTACTTGGGACGGATCGTCGAACTGGCCTCAGTCCGGCAGCTTTTCGCCAGTCCTCGCCACCCCTACACCCGGATGCTGCTTGATGCAGTACCCGATCTCGAAATGCGCGGCGTGCCGCGAACGGGCGTACCAGGCGAGGTGCCCGACCCGCTGGCCACTCCCGGCGGGTGTGCGTTTCACCCGCGCTGCCCCTATGCCAACTTGCGCTGCAGAAGCGAAAAACCAGCCTTGCTACCGCTGCAAGTCGTCGGCAAGGAGATGGTCGCGTCAGCCGCCTCAGTTGCGTGCCATGCGGTTCATGAGCGCCGAATTGGGTGACGGCAACGCCTATTGTCCGGTGGCCAGGCTCTCGAGTTCACCCGGCTCCGCCGGTACCAGTCGGATGTCGCCGTAGTAGGCCGAACTGACTGAACCGGTATTGTCGGTGTCGGTCATGATCGCCACCGCAACCAGGCGCCCCGGCGCAGACCCAAAGGCGCGACGGTAGTCCGCAGCGATATTGCGCCGATGCTTTCGCCACTGGCGCACGTTCACACTGCCCGAATCGACGACCAGCTTCTGAATCCTGCTGGTGTGCGGATTGGCAATAAGCGATCCGCTTGGCGCCCGAGTGCCCCAGATATACATCAATGAGGCATAAGGAAGGTCTCTGCCGGAAAGAAGCCGCACGCGTTCGGCAAAGAGCCGTTCTCGCATCGGCAGCGAGGACTTGTCTCCTTCGAACGCCAACACCACGCGCACGGGAGCATCTTCAGTCGAAGATACCGCGTTGTCGGCATCCGCAATCGTCGAGTCGATCCGCCACTGCCATTCAAGGATTGGGGTGGTCGCGAGATCGACATCGAGCGGCGCGATCAGACCGGAAGCAGAGCGGTCGGCATCGGCTCGAACCACCAACTGCGCGCCGTCGGGCACAACCGTGTAGCGCGTGCGCTTCTTTGTGGGATGCAGAAGCCATTCATTCCACCCCAAGGGCACATGCGAGCCAGCCTTGGCTGCGGAGAATGGCGGAATGCGCGTATGTGCGAGGTGTTCGATCGCCGACGCGGACTGCCCCGCTTGCTCGCCGGAAACGGTCGGAGCCGCGCAGCCAGAAAGCATCGCCAGTCCGCTGCACATCAAAGCCAGACTGAACAGGTACCGGGACGTAAACATGGGCGGCTCGGCCTGAGAAGACCGGGAGCATTCAACGCCCGGTGGGATGGTATCCACGTTTGAAACAGGGCCCCAGAATAGCAAAACCCCCCTTTGACCTGGTCAAGGGGGGTTCGCGTTTTAATTTGCCTGACGATGACCTACTTTCACGAGCGAGGTGCTCACTATCATCGGCG
>DAONCJ010000175.1:0-7059 GCA_035401985.1 Burkholderiaceae bacterium
CGTGGAGCCATGACATCCGTACCGGGCCCCGAGTCGATCGACGATCTGCTCTGGGATCTCGAGCAGTCGCTGGAGAAGGCCCGGCCGTGATGCGGCGGCCCTCGCGCCGCCGCCATGATGCGGGGGCCCTGACACGGCGCCCCTGACACGGCGGCCGATTCAGCCTCCGACCACCCCGCGCCGCATCTGGTCGAGCTCGATCGATTCGAACAGCGCCTTGAAGTTGCCTTCGCCGAAGCCTTCGTCGCCCTTGCGCTGGATCAGTTCGAAGAAGATCGGGCCCATCACCGTCTGCGTGAAGATCTGCAGCAGCAGGCCGCCGCCGGGCCCGCCGTCGACCAGCACCTGATGTTCGCGCAGGCGCGCCAGATCCTCGCCATGGTCCGGCAGCCGCCGGTCGATCAGCTCGTAATAGGTGTCGGGGGTGTCCAGGAACGCGATGCCGGCGGCCTTCAGGGCCTGCACGGTGGCAAAGATGTCGCCGGTGCCCAGCGCGATGTGCTGGATGCCCTCGCCGTGGTAGAGGTCGAGGTACTCCTGGATCTGGCCCTGCTTCTCGGTGCCTTCCTCGTTGATCGGGATCCGGATCTTCCCGCAGGGGCTTGTCATCGCCTTGCTCTTCACCCCGGTCACCTGGCCCTCGATGTCGAAGTAGCGGATCTCCCGGAAGTTGAACAGCCGCTCGTAGAAGTCCGCCCACTCCTTCATCCGGCCCCGGTGCACGTTGTGGGTCAGGTGATCGATGTAGGTGATGCCGGCGCCGGCCGGCTCGAGGTCGGCGTGCGCGCTGCCCGGGTCGAGCGCGTCGAAGTCGACGTCGTAGATCGAGATGTCGCCGATGCCGCCGGCTCGTCCGCCCTTGCCGCGCCAGCGGTCGACGAAGTAGATCAGCGAGTCGCCGATGCCCTTGATCGCCGGGATGTTGAGCTCCATCGGGCCGGACTTCGAGTCGAAGCCCCAGGCGCCCAGTTCAAGCGCCCGTCGATACGCGGCCGCGGCGTCCTGCACGCGAAACGCGATCGCGCAGATCGAGGGGCCATGCAGGCGGGCAAAGCGCTGGGCGAATGAATCCGGTTCGGCGTTGACGATGAAATTCACCGTGCCCTGCCGGTACAGCGTCACCCGCTTGTGCCGGTGCCGCGCGACGGCCTTGAACCCCATCTGCTCGAAAAGTCGGCCGGTGGCGGCCGGATCGGTGGTCGCGTACTCGATGAACTCGAATCCATCGGTGCCCATCGGATTATCCGAGCGGTGGTCGTTCATGTCCGGCTCCAGACAAGGGGAGCGTTCATTCTAGGAAGTTCGCGAGCCCGATGCGGCGAATTTCCACGTCGGCGACTTCATGACGTTCGCGTCCTGCGGCGCCCCGGTCGGCGACTGTCCGGCCGCCGCCCGCGCCGCCGCTTTCCTGTCTCAGGCCCCGACGGGTGCTTCCTCGGCGGCCAGAAAGCCGCCCGACTGCCGCAGCCACAGTCGTGCGTAATGCCCGTCCAGGCGCAGCAGCTCGTCGTGCGTTCCGCTCTCGACGATCCGCCCCGCGTCCATCACGACCAGCCGGTCCATCCGCGCGATCGTCGACAGCCGATGCGCGATGGCGATCACCGTCTTGCCGACCATCAGGTCTTCGAGCTGCTCCTGGATCGCCGCCTCGACTTCGCTGTCGAGCGCCGAGGTCGCCTCGTCGAGCAGCAGGATCGGCGCGTTCTTGAGGATGACCCGGGCGAGCGCCACGCGCTGGCGCTGGCCGCCGGACAGCTTCACCCCGCGCTCGCCCGCATGGGCTTCGTAGCCGCTGCGGCCGGTCCAGTCGCGCAGCGCCGCGATGAAATCGTGGGCGTGAGCCTGGCGCGCCGCCGCCTGCACCTGCGCATCGCTGGCGTCCGGGCGGCCATAGCGGATGTTGGCCGCGATGGACCTGTGCAGCATCGAGCTGTCCTGGGTCACCACCCCGATGGCCGCCCGCAGGCTTTCCTGGGTCACATCGCGCAGGTCCTGACCGTCGATTGTTATCCGCCCGCCCTCGACATCGTGAAAGCGCAGCAGCAGGTTCATCAGCGTCGTCTTGCCCGCCCCCGAGCGTCCGACCAGGCCCAGCCGCTCGCCGGGCGCGATTCGCAGGCTCAGCCGGTCGAGCACCTGGCGCTCGCCGCGGTCCGGCTGGCCGTAGGAGAACTGCACGTTCTTGAATTCGATCGCTCCTTGCGCGACCCGCAGCGGCCGCGCATCGGGCTTGTCGACCAGACCGTGAGGCACGGCGATCGTCTCCATGCCTTCCTGGACCACGCCGACGTTCTCGAAGATTCCGCTGACTTCCCACGAAACCCAGCCCGCCATGTTCGAGATCTGCCAGGCCAGTGGCAGCGCGGTCGCCAGGGCAACCGGGCCGATGTCGCCGCGCACCCACAGGGCCACGCCGATCGCAGCGGTGCCCACGATCAGCAGCGAGTTCAGGCACGACAGCGTGAACATGAACCGGGTGGTCATGCGCATGTGGGCGCCGATGCGCTGGCGATGCTCGACCATCGCCTCGCGCACGAAGGCGTCCTCGTCGTCGGCGCGCGCAAACAGCTTGACGGTGGGGAAGTTGCTGTAGCTGTCGACCACCCGGCCCATCACCTGCGAACGCGCTTCGGCGCTGAGGCGCGAAAGGTCGCGCATCCGGGGCACGAACACGCGCAGAAACGCGAGGTAGCCGAGCATCCAGAGCAGCATGGGCAGGGCCAGCCGCGGCTCGGCGCTCGCCATCAGGATCAGCGCCGAGACGCCGTAGACCAGGATGTACCAGATGGCCCGGATGCTCGAGACCACGCTCTCGCGCAGCGACATCGCGGTGTTCATCACCCGGTTGGCGATGCGGCCGGCAAAGTCGTTCTGGAAGAACGGCCAGCTCTGGCGGATCACGTGCCAGTGGCTCTGCCAGCGGATCAGCGTGGTCACGCCGCCATTGACGGCATTGTTGCGGACCAGCGAATCGGCCAGCTGGATCAGGGGGCGCAGCAGGAGCACCGCTGCGCCGATCGCGAGCAGTTCGGGCCACTGCAGGGCCAGCTGCGCCTGCCGGTCACCGGCGGCCATCATGCCGACCAGACGGCCGATGAACACCGGCACCAGCGTGTCGATCAGCGCGACGCCCAGGCCGGTCGCGAACATCGCCAGGTACAGGCCGCGGGTCTGGCGGATGAAATGCCAGTAGAACGCCGCCAGGCCCGGTGGCGGACCGGCACGTTCGACCTCGGGTGGTGGCGCCGCGGTGGCGTCCGGGATCCGGCTCTCGAAGAGCCCGAAAAGCCGCTGAAGGATACTCACCTCAGCTTTGCAGCGATTGCCACATCTCCAGGTCGCGCTGGGCGGTCCAGATACGCGGGTGCTTGATGCCGCTGGCTTCGTCGAAGGCGCGCGAGACATCGAAAGGCAGGCAATGCTCGTAGATGAACACGCTGCCGAACACCGGGTCCATCACCTTGCGGGTGTCGGTGAACACTTCCTTCAGGCTCTTGCCCGCGGCCACGCCGGCGCGCGCCGTCTGGTACAGGTCGGTCACCCACTTGCGCGTGTATTCGATGGCCTTCTCGCAGTCGGCGCGGTTCGTCATCGCCGGACCGCGTCCCGGAACCAGCTTCTCGGCGCCCATGGCGCGCAGCCGCTCCAGCGTGTCCGGCCATTCCTCCAGGTGCGCGTCGCCCGTGTAGACGCCCGCCATGTACTCGACCAGGTCGCCGGAGAAGCAGATCTTCTGCGACGGAATCCAGGCGATGGTGTCGCCGCGCGTGTGGCCCGGACCGATGTGCATCAGCTTCACCTCTAGCTTGCCGAGGTGAAGCGTCAGCTCGCGCTCGAACACCATCGTCGGCCATGTGAGGCCCGGCACGGACTCGACGCCGGCGAACAGACGCGGAAAGCGCTCGATCTCGGACTTCATGTCGGCCTCGCCGCGCTCGACGATCAGGTCCCAGGTGCCGCGCGACGCGATGATCTCGGTCGCGCCTTCCTTGGCATAGGCCGATGCGCCGAGCACCCGCACCGCGTGGTAGTGCGACAGCACGACGTACTTGATCGGCTTGTCGGTGACCGTGCGGATGTTGCGGATCAGATCCTGGGCCATCAGCGGCGTGGCGGTCGTGTCGATCACCATGCAGGCCTCGTCGCCGATGATCACGCCCGAGTTCGGGTCGCCCTCGGCGGTGTACGCATACGCGTTTGCCGAAAGCTGGATGAACTCGGTCTTTTTCTCGGCCAGATCGGCCTGCGAGGCGAATTGCTTGGACATCGTGGTCTGCTCTTGATCGGTGACGGGCGGGCGAACCGCGGGGAGCCTTCGATTATGGTGGGCCGCCCGGGGGCCGGCAAGCCGCCTGCGCCCGCTCGTCGCCGCCCGCGCTCAGCTTTCGCCGCCGGCCAGTCCGTGCAGGCTGAGCTGCAGCGCCAGTTCGCCGAACTGTTCATAGCTCATCGGCCCGTCGGGCCGCAGCCAGGCGAAGGTGAAATTGATCATGCCCAGCAGCGCCATGGCAACCGGCTTGCGGTTGCCGGCATTCACGCGCGCAGGGAACGCCTCCTCGAGCGTGCGTGCGACCGCGTCGACCACCGCGCGCTGCTGCACGACGATGTGCTGGTGCTGGGCCGCGGGCAGGAACTTCACATCGTTGATCAGCGCAGCATGAAACGCCCGCGAGCGCTGGTACTCGGGCATCAGGCCGCGGACCAGGGCGGCCCAGCGTTCCGGCCCCTGCGCGGACCGGGCGCGCGCGTCCTCGATCAGCGAGAGCAGACGGGCGGTGTGGCGGTCCAGCGCTTCGAAGAGCAGCGCTTCCTTGCTTTCAAAGTAGTGATACAGACCGGCCTTCGACGTGCCGCACGACTGGGCAAGCTGGGCCATCGATGCGCTGGGATAGCCGATGCGCGAGAACGCCTCGACCGCTGCGTGCAGAATCCGGTCGCGCTGATCGTCGTAGGTGGCCGAGCGCGGGCGTGCCACGGTCGCCGCCTCAGCGTTCGTCGAAGCTGATCACCACGCGCCCGCTCACCGGGTGCGCCTGGCAGGTCAGCACGAATCCCCTGGCCACTTCCGGGTCTTCGAGGGAGAAGTTGCGATCCATCCGCACTTCACCTTCGAGGACGCGGGCGCGGCAGGTGCAGCAGACCCCGGCCTTGCAGGCGAACGGCAGGTTCAGGCCGGCGCGCAGTCCGGCGTCCAGAATCGCGGTGCCCTGCAGCGGCACCCGCAACCGGCGCTCCTTGCCGTCGACGACGAGCAGCACTTCGGCGCCCGTTGTGTCGTCGATGTCGGGAGCCTCGGGAGCGGGCGGCGCGGCTGGCGTGCCGAAGCGTTCGACATGGATCTTCGCGGGGGCAAGCCCCGCCGCCAGCAGCGAGCGCTCGACCGAGTCCATCATTGGCGCCGGTCCGCAGATGAAGGCCTCGTCGATGGTCGCCGCCGGCACCACGGTGCGCAGCAGGTCGGCGCAGCGCTCGTCATCGAGCAGGCCGCTGAACAGCTCGATCTCCTGACCCTCGTCGGAAAGCACATGGACCAGCCGCAGCCGGTTCATGTGGCGGTTCTTCAACTCCTCCAGCGCCTCGACGAACATGATCGAGGCGACGGTCCGGTTGCCATAGATCAGCGTGAATTCACTGCCCTGCTCGGTGGCCAGGATGGTGCGGATCAGCGAGATCATCGGGGTGATTCCCGAGCCGCCGGCAAAGCCGACGTAATGCTTTGCCTGATGCGGCGCCAGTGGCGTGAAGAAGCGGCCGTCCGGCGTCATCACATCGATTTCGCGACCGGCATGCAGATGCTCGTTGGCCCAGTTCGAAAAGCGCCCGCCGGTCACCCGCTTGATCGCCACCCGCAATTCGCCAGTGGCGTCGTAGTCGGGCACCCCGACGCACACGGAGTACGAGCGGCGCAGTTCTTCGCCCTCGATGCTTTCGCGCAGCGTGAGGAACTGGCCCTGCACGAACCGGTAGGCCGGGCGCAGCCGCTCGGGCACCTCGAAGGCGACCGACACCGATTCGTCGGTTTCGGCGCGGACCTCGCGGACGCGCAGCCGGTGGAATTCGGGCAGTGCCATGGTGGGGATCAGCCGTCAGGGTTCAGTGGGGGTGAGCTTCAGTCAGGGCGAAGTGAGCCGGGGCGAAGGTCAGTAAGGCTTGAAATAATCGAACGGCTCGCGGCAGGCCAGGCAGCGATACAGCGCCTTGCAGGCGGTCGAACCGTGCTCGGCGAGCCGTTCGACCCGACGCGAGGTGCAGCGCGGGCACGACGGCCCGGCCTGCGCAGTCGAGCCGGCGCGTCCGGTCAGCCGGATCGGCGCGTGTTCGCGCGGCACGGGCCCCGGTGGCGCGATGCCGTAGGCGCGCAGCTTCTCGCGTCCTTCCTGGCTGATCCAGTCGCTGCTCCAGGGCGGACTCATCGCGGTTCGCACCTCGGCGTCGGGCCAGCCCTGCGCCGCCAGCGCCTCACGCACGTCCTGTTCGATCACCTGCGTGGCGGGGCAGCCGGTGTAGGTGGGCGTCAGCGTCACCCGCAGCCGCTGCCCGTCGAACACGACCTCGCGCAGGATGCCGAGATCGGCCAGGGTCAGCACCGGAATTTCAGGGTCCGTCACCGCGCCGGCCGCGGCGCGCGCCGCGGCGGCCGGGTCGGAGCCGATGGCCGTCGGCTGGTCGTCCATGGTCATTCGCCGCCGACGCCCGCGCTACCAGCTTGCGCCGGGATGCTGGCGGGCAAGGCTCTGCATCTCGGCCAGCAGGAATCCCAGATGCTCGCTGTGGTTGCCCAGCTTGCCGGTGGACAGGAACTCGCTGGAAGGCGGGCGGCTCAGGGTGGCCCTCGCCAGCACGTCGTCGACGGCGGCATCCCAGGACGCCCGCAGGCTGGCGGTGGTCACACCGATGCCCGCCGCCGCGACAGCCTGCTCGACCGGGTCGGGCGACCAGAACTCGGCGGTATAAGGCCACAGCCGGTCCAGCGCCTGCTGCATGCGCTGGTGCGAGTTCTCGGTGCCGTCGCCCAGCCGGACCATCCATTCGCTGGCGTGGCGCCAGTGCGCGCCGGCC
>DAONCJ010000176.1:0-7054 GCA_035401985.1 Burkholderiaceae bacterium
CGAGAACAAGGGGCTGCGCTTCAAACCCTCGATGCTGATCACGATGCTGGTCGAGGGACGCAGTGGCGAACGGCAGGTGGTGCCGGCCAGCGCAGTCGTGCGCGAGGGCAATGGCGACCATCTGTTCGTGCAGGTGCGCCCCGGCGTGATGCGCCTGACTCCGGTCGAGGTCGGCCCCGAACGCGAGGGCGTGCGCAACCTGCTCAAGCCGCTGGCGCCCGATGCGCAGGTCGTGCTCGATGGCGCGTTCCATCTGAACAATGTCCGCGCGCAGCGTGCCCTCGAAGGCAAGACCGGGGCGCCGCGATGATCCGCTCACTCGTGGCCTGGGCGCTCAAGCAGCGCGTCGTCATGGTGGCGCTGACGCTGGTGATCGCAGCCTTCGGGGCCTTCGGGCTTCGCAGCCTGTCGGTCGACGCCTTTCCCGATGTCACCAATGTCCAGGTGCAGATCGCCACCGAGGTTCCAGGACGCCCGCCCGAGGAGGTCGAGCGCTTCGTCACGGTGCCTGTGGAGATTGCGATGCGGGGCGTGCCCGGCCTGGTCGAGATGCGGTCGCTGAACCGCAACGGCCTGTCGCTGATCACGCTGGTCTTCACCGACGACACCGATGTCTATTTCGCGCGTCAGGTGGTGCTCGAACGGCTGATCGAGGTCGGCCAGCGGATGCCTCAGGGTGTCACCCCGCTGCTCGGTCCGGTGTCCACCGGCCTGGGCGAGGTCTACCAGTACACGCTCGAGCATCCCGACGACGGGACCCGTGCACTGACCGTCGCCGAACTGAAGAAGCGCCGCGACATTCAGGACTGGGTGGTGCGTCCAATGCTGCGCTCGGTGCCGGGCGTGGCCGAGATCAATTCGCAGGGCGGCTACGTTCGCCAGTATCAGGTGATCGCCAATCCCGAGCGGCTGCGTTACTACGGATTCACCGTGCGCGATCTGCACTCGGCTCTGGCGCGCAACAACGCCAACTCGTCGGGCGGCGCGATGCCCGTCAAGGCCGAGCAGTACCTGATCCGGGGCACCGGTCTGATCACCTCGCTGGACGACATCCGCAACATCGTGCTGCGTGAAGTGCGCGGCATTCCGGTCTATGTGAAGGATGTGGCCGAAGTCGGGTTCGGCGAAGAGTTCCGGCGCGGCGCGATCATCAAGGACGGCGTGACCGAGGCGGTGGCCGGCATCATCCAGATGCAGCGCGGCGCCAATGCCCGCGAAGTGGTCGGCCGCATCAAGAAGGAGGTCGCGCGCATCAACGACGGCAATGTGCTGCCCGACGGATTGAAGATCGTGCCCTTCTACGATCGCACCGATCTGGTCGACGCGGCACTGCTGACGGTGGGCAAGGTGCTGCTGGAAGGCGTGATCCTGGTCGTGATCGTGCTGTTCATCTTTCTGGGTGACGTGCGCTCGAGCATCATCGTGGTCTGCACGCTGGTGCTGACGCCGCTGATGACCTTCCTGGTGATGGGCCGCATCGGCCTTTCAGCCAACCTGATGTCGCTCGGTGGCCTGGCCATCGCGATCGGGCTGATGGTCGACGGCGCCGTCGTGGTGGTCGAGAACGCCTATGCGCGCCTCGGCCACGCCAGCCGCACCGGCGGCCTGCGCAAGGAGCACTACATCCTCGAGGCGGCCTCCGAAGTCGGCAAGCCCGTGCTCTACGGCATCGGCATCATCATCCTCGTCTTCCTGCCGCTGCTGTCGCTGCAGGGAATGGAGGGCAAGATGTTCGCGCCCCTGGCGCTGACCATCGCGATCGCGCTGGCGATCTCGCTGCTGCTGTCGTTCACACTGACGCCGGCGCTGTGCTCCTACGTGCTGAAGGGCGGCAGCGAAGAGGACACCTGGCTGCTGCGTGTGCTCAAGCGCCCCTATCTGCGGGCGCTTGACTGGTGCATCGGCCATGGCCGCACGGTGATCGCCGGGTCGCTCGGGCTGCTGGTGGCCGCCATCGCCGCGATCGGACTGCTGGGCACCTCGTTCATCCCGACGATGCAGGAGGGGTCGCTGACGCCGGTGATCGTGCGTGTGCCCAAGATATCGCTGGATGAATCGATCAAGCTGGAGTTCGAGGCGATGGCCGCGATCGCCACGGTTCCCGGAGTCGCCAAGGTGATGTCGCGCCTGGGCGGTGGAGAGTCGCCGGCCGACCCCGGGCTGCCGCACGAGTCCGATCCGATCGTCACGCTCAAGCCACGCAACCAGTGGCCGGCCGGCTGGAACCAGGACCGCATTGCCGATGCGATCCGCGAGAAGCTCAAGTTCCTTCCTGGAGTCGAAGTCTCGATCAGCCAGCCGATTGCCGCCCGTGTCGACGAGATGGTGTCGGGCGTGCGCTCGCAGGTCGCGATCAAGATCTTCGGCGACGACCTGGGCGTGCTGCGCGAGAAGGGCGACGCAATCGCACGGGTGCTGTCCTCGCTCCCCGGCACCACCGACCTTCGGGTCGAACGCGTCACCGGCCAGAACTACCTGACGGTGCGCATCGACCGCGACGCGATCGCGCGCTTCGGCCTGAATGTCGAGGACGTCAACGATCTGATCGAGACCGCCGTGCATGGCAAGGTCGCCTCGGTGGTGTACGAAGGTGAACGACGATACGACCTGCTCGTGCGCTACCCGAAGACCGACCGCAACAACGTCGAATCGGTCTCGAACCTTCTGCTGCGCTCGGCCACCGGTGCCGTCGTCGCGCTCAAGGACATCGCCGTCATCTCCGTGCTCGACGGGCCGCCGCAGATCTCCCGCGAGGACGGACAACGCCGGCTGGTGATCGGCGCCAATGTGCAGGGCATCGACCTGGGCAGCTATGTCGCCCAGGCCCAGGCCCGGATTGGCGCCGAAGTGGCGTTGCCGCCGGGCTACCGGCTCGAATGGGGCGGCCAGTTCGAGAACATGGAACGCGCGATCAAGCGGCTGTCGGTGATCATCCCGCTGACGATCGCTGCGATCTTCTTCCTGCTGTTCCTGCTGTTCGACTCGGTGCGCCAGGCCGTCCTGATCATCACCGTGCTGCCGCTGGCCGCCATCGGCGGAGTCTTCGGTCTGCTGGTCGCGCGCGAATATCTGTCGGTGCCCGCGGCCGTCGGCTTCATCAACCTGTGGGGGATCGCGGTACTGAATGGCGTCGTGCTGATCAGCCAGTTCCGCAGCCTGCTCGAGGGCGGTGCCGACCTGAAGCATGCGATCCGCGAAGGCTGCGAGCATCGCTTCCGGCCGGTGATGATGACAGCCACCGTGGCGATGCTGGCGCTCGTGCCGATGCTGTTCTCCACCGGCCCGGGCTCGGAAGTGACACGGCCGCTGGCGGTGGTGGTGATCGGCGGCCTGATCACTTCCACCAGCCTCACGCTGCTGGTGCTGCCGGTGCTTTATGGATTGTTCGGTCAGTCCAGGGCTGCGCGTCAGGTCGACGAGACGGCCCGCGAGGAGGTGCGGCAGGCACGCGCGCAGCGGGCGCTTGCCGCGCAAGCGACGCATGAGGCTGCAGCAGAGCCCGATCGGGATGACAATGCGGGCGACCCGTTGCCCGAACCGAATCCTGCGAGGACCTGACCATGCCAGCATCAAACTCTGCCGCGCGCGCAAGCGTCTCGTCAGGCCGAACGGCCAGCGCTGACGGCCCCGCCGATCTGGCCGGACTGCTGACCCGCGTGCTGGCCGCCCGAAGCCCGCTCGTCCCCTGCGAGCGCGTCTCGGACTGGTGGCCGGCCTGGCTGGCCATCGTCGCCGAGCATGCATCGCCGATCGCCCGTGCGGTCGCGGGCGGCGCCGCGTCGGACCGCGCCGGCTGGGCTTTCGCGGCCGGCTATCAGGCCTCGCTGCGCGCCCTGCTCCGGGAGCAGCCCGACCCGCTGCCCGACGACACGATGAACGTCTTCTGTGTCAGCGAAAAGACCGGCGCGCGCCCCGCCGACATCCAATGCCGTCTCGAGCCCGCGCCGGGCGGGTATCTGCTGTCCGGTGAAAAGAGCTGGGCCACCCTGGGGCCCGCGGGCAACGTCCTGCTGGTCGCGGCCCGTCTGCCGCCGCACGATGCCGCGCGGCCTGCGCTTCGGATGGTGCGGGTGCGGGGCGACGCGCCCGGCGTGACCATCACGATGGTGCCTCCGGGAAGCTTCCTGCCCGAGGTCCCCCACGCCCGGATGCGCTTCGAGCGGGTCGCGATCGCCGCCGACGCGATGCTGCCTGGCGACGGCTACGAGCAGTACATCAAGCCGTTTCGCACCGTCGAAGACATCCATGTCACTGCGGCGCTGCTGGCCTGTGCGCTGGCCGAAGCGGGCCGCCGCGACTGGCCGGCCAGCTGGCGCGAACGCGCAGCCGCGGCGCTGCTGAGCTTCGGAGCGCTGAGCGGGATGGACCCGGCGAAGCCGCTCACGCAGCTGGCGCTGACCGGTGCGCTGGTCGGCAGCGCTGCGCTCTTTGCCGAAGCCACCGCCTGGTGGCAGGCCATGCCGGACGATCCGGCCAGCCAGCGCTGGCTGCGCGATGCGCGGATATTCGGCACAGCCTCGGGCGTTCGCCAGCAGCGCGCAGTGCGCGCCTGGGAAAGGCTTGCCGGCGGCTGACGCTGCGCCACCGGCGGCGGATTCACTCCCCCGCGACCTTCAGCATCAGCTTGCCGATGTGCTCGGACGACTCCATCGTCCGGTGCGCGTCGGCGGCCTCGCTGAGATCGAACACCCGGTTGATCACCGGCAGCATGCGGCCCTGCGCGAGATGCGGCCAGATCTTCGTGAGCAGTTCGCCGGCCAGGCGGGCCTTGTCGGCGGCTGGCCGTGCGCGCAGGGTCGACCCGGTGAACGTCAGTCGCTTGATCATCAGCGGCATCCAGTCGACATCGACCTTGGACGGCTGAAGAAAGGCGATCTGGACCAGCCGGCCCTCGAGCGCCAGACACTTCAGGTTTCGCGCGATGTAGTCGCCCCCGACCATGTCGAGGATTTCATTGACGCCCTTGCCCCCGGTCAGGCGGCTGACCTCGGCAACGAAGTCGTGAGTCCGGTAGTTGATCGCATGGTCCGCACCGAGATCCTGCACGCAGGCGCGCGCCTTGTCGTCGTTGCCCACCGTCACGTAGACGGTCGCGCCCCAGGCCTTGGCCATCTGGATCGCTGTCGTGCCGATGCCCGAGGATCCGCCGTGGATCAGCAGGGTTTCACCGGCAGCCAGACGGCCCCGCTCGAACACATTGGCCCACACCGTGAAATAGGTCTCGGGCAGCGCCGCGGCCTGCAGCATCGACAGCCCGGTCGGCACTGGCAGCACCTGGCCCGCCGGCACCGCGACGTACTCGGCATACCCGCCACCATTGGTCAGTGCGCAGACCTTGTCGCCCTGCTTCCAGCCAGTGACGCCGGAACCGGTGGCGACCACCTCGCCGGACACTTCCAGCCCCAGGACGGGTGAGGCGCCGGCGGGCGGCGGATAGTTGCCGCTGCGCTGGAGCACGTCGGGGCGATTGACCCCTGCGTAGGCGACACGGATCAGCACCTCATCGGCGCCGGGCGCCGGCAGCGGCCCCGTGCCGACCACCAGCACGTCGGGCGCGCCACCCTTGCCATGATCGATCAACCGCATCACGGCAGGCAGTGCGTTCTGGTCGTTGGTGCTCATTCAGGACTCCTGGAAAGGGACTCTATACTCGGGGGATTCATTCAGCCCTCAAGCATATCGGAGTAAGAACTCATGAGTCCGGTGTTGGTATTCGAGCCGGGAGGCTATGCCTTCCAGCAGGGCGGCGTGCCCTATTCGGCTGGCGTCATCGCCATGCCCGGCTTTGCGATCGTGCGCACCCGCTTCGTGCGTCCGGTGCCCGTCAGGCAGGCCTTCAACGCCATCGCCAGCCACCTGAAGGCGCAAGGCCGGCCGCTGACGGCCTTGTGCGCGGCCGAACTGCGCTCCCCGCAACCGTTCACCATGGACGGCTTTCGCGAATTCAACGCCGGCTATGTGTCGGTGCTCGAGAACTGGGGCCTGTACCGGAACGGGGTCAATCCGGTCGCGCGCAGCAACGTGTGTCCCGAGTTCGATGCGCCCAGCGAGCCCTGCTTCCACGCGTTCAGCTACACGGTGCCGGTCGGCTCGCCCAACGGCGCAGCCCAGGCTGCAACCGCGCCGCGCACCTTCGTGGTCGCGGGCAGCGGCGAGTGGCCCGAGGATCAGCCCTTCCCCCAGGGGATCGTCGCGCGCGGCGATCTCAGCCCCCAGGGACTGGCGCAAAAGGTTCAGTACGTGCTGCGCACGATGCGCGAGCGCGCCGCGGCGCTCAATGCCGACTGGTCGATGATCTCGGCCACCCAGATCTACACGGTGCACGACTTCCACGGCCTGCTGGCTTCGCACTTCGCGGCCGCCGGCCTGACCGCCGGTGGACTGACATGGCATGTGTGCCGTCCGCCGATTCTCGAACTCGAGTTCGAGATGGACCTGCGCAGCGTGGCCACCGAACGCATGCTGATGGTCCGCTGATGAAGACATCGGATTCGCAGGACCTCCCGCCCGGGCCGGACACCGGCGCTCAGGCGCCGACGCCGGCGGACACATCCGCCATCCCCGATGGATTCGCCATCATGCGGATGCCGGCCAATCCGTTCATCGATGGCATCGGCCCCTTGTACGGGCGCCTCGAGGACGACCGCTTCGTCATGGGCATCCGGGTCGAGCAGCGCCATTGCAATCCGGGCGGCACCTGCCATGGCGGCATGATCATGACGCTGTCGGACATGCTGCTGCTGATGGGCAGCAACATCGAAGGCCGGGTCAACCGCTACTTCACGACGGTCAACGTCACCTGCGACTTCATCGCGCCGGCGCCGATGGGCGCCTGGATCGAGGGCCGCATGCAGGTGCTGCGCGTGGCCCGCAGCCTGGTCTTCTCGCAGGGCCTGTTCACCATCGGCGACACGGTGGTCGCCCGCTGCAGCGGCATCTTGAAGCCGATCTCCGAGCCCGATCCGCGCTACGACGGGCGCCGGCACTTCACCGGCTGACAGGCGACAAAAGTGATGACTCCGCTGCTCACCGCAATGGATCAGATCAGGGAAGC
>DAONCJ010000177.1:0-7039 GCA_035401985.1 Burkholderiaceae bacterium
TGGCCGCCAGCATCTTCCATTTCGGCGAGCACACGGTGCGCGAGGCCAAGCAGCTGATGGCTGCCCAGGGCATCCCCGTGCGGCTCGACTGACGCAGCCATGAATCCGCAGGACCCGTCCCCCGTGGGACAGACACCGCTTGTCGCAGCGGCCGACCCGGCCGCAACGGCATGCGCGCATCCCGCATCCGGGCCGGCCGAGGGGCTGTTGCGCGGCGACTGGCTCGATGCCGTCCATTGGAACGCCGACGGACTGGTTCCTGCGATCGCTCAGGATTTCGCCAGTCAGCGCATCCTGATGGTGGCCTGGATGAACCGCGAGGCCCTCCAGGAGACCGCGGTCACCGGTCGTGCCGTCTATTTTTCCCGGTCCCGGCAGCGTCTGTGGCGAAAGGGCGAGGAAAGCGGGCATGTGCAGCGCGTGCGCGAACTGCGCCTGGACTGCGACGCCGACGTGGTGCTGCTCAAGGTCGAGCAGGAAGGCGGCGTCGCCTGCCACACCGGCCGCGAGTCCTGCTTCTTCCAGCTGCTTCGCGACGGCCGCTGGGAAACCACCGACCCCGTCATCCGCGACCCGGCGGACATGTACAAATGACTTCGACCGATGTGCTGGCACGCCTGGCGGATGTGATCGAGTCGCGCCGCGGCGCCGATCCGCAGACCTCCTATGTGGCCCGCCTGCTGTCCAAGGCGCCCGATGCCATTCTGAAGAAGATCGGCGAAGAGGCGACCGAGACGGTGATGGCGGCCAAGGACGCCGACCCGGCCAAGGTCATCTATGAAACCGCCGACCTGTGGTTCCACAGCCTGGTGATGCTGGCGCATTTCGGGCTGCGGCCCGAGGACGTCATCGCCGAACTGGCCCGCCGCGAGGGGCTGTCGGGTCTGCTCGAGAAAGCTTCCCGCGGCCAGGCCGACTCATCATCGAGCGCCGAAAAATGACCCAGCCCGATCCCAGCCCGAGCCACGCCACCCTCCACAAGGCCGACTGCCTTTTCTGCCGGATCGGCCGCGGCGAAATCCCGTCGCGCAAGGTCTACGAGGACGACGAGATCCTCGCCTTCCACGACATCCACCCCAGCGCACCGGTGCATTTCCTGGTCATTCCCAAGATTCACCTGGACAACCTCTACGATGGCGACATGCGGCACCAGCAGCTGCTGGGTCGTATGATGGGCATGCTCGGGCAGCTGGCGACCGGGGAGGGCGCGACCGATGGCTTTCGGGTGGTCGTCAACAACGGCAGAGTGGGTCGGCAGGAGGTGTATCATCTTCACATCCACGTGCTTGGGGGTCCGCAACCACTGGGTTCGGGCATGAACCGGCAACAATGAGTCATCGCCCACGGGGCGCTCGCACTGCGCGATCCCCGTTTGCACGTCACAGGAGTCTCCCATGGGAAGCTTGAGCATCTGGCACTGGCTGATAGTGCTGGTCATCATCATGCTGGTCTTCGGCACGAAGAAACTGCGCAATATCGGCTCGGACCTCGGCGGCGCAGTTCGCGGGTTCAAGGAAGGCGTCAAGGAGGGCACCGAAAAGGCTGCCGCCGACAGCGCATCGGCCAAGACCATCGACGTCGACGCGAAGCAGAAGAGCTGAGCACCCGTTTCGCTCGTCCTCGCGTGACCGGCGGCCTTCCCGGGCTGTCACCGCCTCGCCGGACGGCTTCGGCCGTCCAGCCCTTCGGCACGGTTTGCGCGTACAGGCGTCATCGGATCTCCCCGCTTCCCCTCCCCCATGTTTGACATCGGCTTCTCCGAGATGGTGATCATCGCCGTCGTGGCCCTCGTGGTTCTGGGCCCCGAGCGGCTGCCTCGCGTCGCCCGGCAGGCCGGTCAGTGGATGGGCAAGCTGCAGCGCTATGTCAGTGACGTGAAGTCCGACATCAACCGCCAGATGGAACTCGATGAGCTGCGCAAGCTGCAGACCGAAGTCACCACGGCGGCCAAGAGCCTCGAAGGGTCCATGCAGTCCGTGATGTCCGACGCGCAGTCGAGCCTCGACGGCTTGTCGAGCGCCGCCAGCGGCAGCTCCGACGAGCCGCGCACTGACTGGGACAAGATCTACGCCACCCGGCGCACGCGGGACCGCATCAAGGACCGGCGCAGCGAGCGGGCTCGTCAGCTTGGGCAGAAATTGCCCAAGCGTCGTCGCTGATGGACTGATCTTCCTTGCGCCTGCCCCGCTTCCGCCCCGAAAAGCCCGACTCCGCCGCCACCGGACAGGAGGAAAGCTTTGTATCGCACCTTGTCGAACTGCGGGACCGGCTGATCAAATCGCTGCTGGTGGTGCTGGTGCTGTTCGGGGTGTGCTTCTATTTCAGCGGCGAGATCATGAAGGTGCTCTCGCAGCCGCTGTATCAGTCGCTGCCGGCCGGCACGCGCCCGATCTTCACCGACCAGGCCGGCGCTTTCTTCACCCTCACCAAGGTCGCTTTTCTGGCCGCGCTGCTCGTCTCGCTGCCCTGGGTGCTTTACCAGGCCTGGGCGTTCGTGGCGCCGGGCCTGTACGAGCACGAAAAGAAGTTCGCGCTGCCGCTGATCGTCTCCAGTGTGTTCTTCCTGGTGGTCGGGATCAGTTTTGCGTACTTCTTCGTGCTGCCGGCGGCCTACAAGTTCTTCTATGCGTTTGCGGCATCCACCGGCGCCGACGTGATGCAGGACCTCCAGAAATACTGGGACTTCACCCTGGCGATATTCTTCGGATTCGGCCTGACCTTCGAGGTGCCGGTTGTCGAGATGCTGCTGGTGAAGCTCGGCATGGTGACCACGCAGCAGCTGCGCGAGGCGCGTCGCTATGTGATCGTCGGCGCATTCGTCGTCGCGGCGGTGTTGACGCCGCCCGATGTCGTGTCCCAGTTCATGCTGGCAGTTCCGCTGTGCCTGCTGTACGAACTGGGCATCTTCATGGCGGGGTTCATCACCGCTCACAGCAAGGCGCCTGAAGACCCCGAAGAAGCGGCGGCAGCCGCCGAAGCGGCGCCCGGTTCGGGTGGCTCAGGCTCGCCCGGCGCGGGCGGCTGACCCGGCGACCTGGCCCGCTTTTCGCCTCATTCCAGGCGCTGACCTGCCTTGGGCCGCTTGCCCACGGTGACCGGCAGGTCGAACTCCTTGCCTTCACGCACAAACCTGAAGGTGGCCACGTCGCCGGGCTTGATCTGGGCGATCGTGGCCAGCATGTTGGCGGTGTTCGTGACAGGTTTGCCTTCGACGGCGACCAGGATGTCGCCGACCTTGACGCCCGCCTTGTCGGCCGGGCCGCCGCGCATCACGCCCGCGATGATCGTGCCTTCCTTGCGGGGCAGCTTGAATGCCTCGGCCAGTTCGGGCGTGACGTCCTGGGGCTCGACTCCGATGTAGCCGCGCGTCACGCTGCCGCTGGCGACGATCTGATCCATCACCTGGCGGACCGTGGAGGCCGGGATGGCGAAGCCGATGCCCAGCGAGCCGCCGCTGCGCGAATAGATGGCGGTGTTGATTCCCAGCAGCCGCCCTTCGGTGTCCACCAGCGCACCGCCCGAGTTGCCGGGGTTGATCGCGGCGTCGGTCTGAATGAAATTTTCGAAGGTGTTGATTCCCAGCTGATTGCGCCCCAGCGCGCTGACGATGCCCATCGTCACGGTCTGGCCGACGCCGAACGGATTGCCCACCGCCAGCACGATGTCGCCGACCCGCGCCGTTTCTGCGTTGCCGAAGACGACTGCGGGCAGCCCGGTCAGCTCGAGCCGCAGCACGGCGAGATCGGTCTCGGGATCGCTGCCCACCACCTTGGCCTTCGCACGTCTGCCGTCGCTGAGCAGCACCTCGATGTCGTCCGCCGAGTCGACCACATGATGATTGGTCATCACCAGCCCGTCGGGCGAGACGATGACGCCCGAACCGAGGCTGGAGGCCTGCTGGCGCTGCGAGAACTGGTCACCGAAGAAGCGGCGGAACAGCGGATCGTTGAGCAGCGGGTGTTCCCGCGGCACGCGCACTTCCTTGGTGGTGAAGATGTTCACGACCGAGGCGGTGGCGCGACGGGCGGCCTCGCTGTATGAAAGAATCGCCGCTTCGCGGGTGGCGGTGGCGCCCGACACGGGAGCCGCGGCGGGCGGCTTGCCCGAGGCGGGCGCTTCGAGCGCCGGCCGGCCCGCCAGCCGACCGGGCAGCCATTGCGGCTGGAAAGTCGCCACGATGAACAGCGCGGCCAGCAGCACGGTGGTGGCCTGGGCAAACGTCAGCCAGAGGTTACGGAACATGGGAAAGTCGGCGAGCGCGAAGTGGGAGGGAGGGGCAACCAGTGTGCCCAGAAGCCGGGTGGAGCAGCATCTTGCCCGCTATCTCGAGTCCGCCCGGTTCAAGGATTATTGCCCAAACGGACTGCAGGTGGAAGGATCGCCGCGTGTCGCCAGGGTGGCCTGCGGAGTGACCGCCAGCCTCGCGTTCATTCGGGCCGCGGTGCGTGCCGGAGCGGACACGCTGCTGGTGCATCACGGCTGGTTCTGGCGCGGCGAGGACCCCCGGATGATTGGCCCGCGCCGCGAGCGCATGGCGCTGGTGCTGGCCAACCGCCTCAACCTGTTCGCCTATCACCTGCCGCTCGACGTGCATCCGGAAGTCGGCAATAACGCGCAACTGGGGGCGCGGCTCGGCTGGTCCACGGCCGGGCGGTTCGGCGACGAGGGGCTGGGCTGCTGGCACGATCTGGCCGAGCCGCAGACCGTGCCGCAGATCGCGGCCGGCCTGAGCGAGGCGCTGGGTCAGCCGCCGCTGGTGCTGGGGCCGCAAGGCCGACGCATCCGTCGCATCGCCTGGTGTACCGGCGCTGCACAGGATTTGCTCGAGCAGGCCGTCGAGTGCGGCGCTGACGCCTTCATCAGCGGCGAGGCGTCCGAGCGCACGACGCATCTGGCCCGCGAGATGGGGGTGACCTATTTCGCCGCGGGCCACCACGCCACCGAGCGTTACGGCGTGCAGGCGCTGGGCCGCCATCTGATGCGAGAGTTCGGCATCGCGCAGCGGTTCATCGACGACCCGAATCCCGTCTGAGATCGGGCCACCGGGGGCGCAGGATCAGGCGCGGACGCGAAGCAGGTCGCGGATCTCGGCCAGCAGCATTTCGGTGGCGGGCGGCGCTGCGGGCGCAGCGGCCGGCTCTTCGCGCTTCCAGCGGTTCATTGCCTTGACCAGCATGAAGATGATGAACGCGAGGATGACGAAGTTCAGCAGGATCGTGATGAAGTTGCCGTATGCGAACACGGGCACGCCCGCCTTCTTCAGCGCATCCAGGGTCATCGCCGTTCCGGCGGGGACCTGGCCAAGTGGCACCAGAAGGCTGCTGAAGTCGAGCTTGCCTCCCATCAGCGCCGCGATGACCGGCATGATGATGTCGCCGACCAGGGAGTCGACGATCTTGCCGAAGGCCGCTCCGATGATGACCCCGACAGCGAGGTCCATCACGTTGCCCTTCATTGCGAATGCCTTGAACTCGTTCATCATCGACATGGGTATTCCTCCAGGATGTGTTGGTTGAGCGATCGCTTGTAATGGCACGATGGCCGTAGTCGCTTCGGTGGCGCACTGCGCCGATGCAGTGGCCGGTTCAGCCGCCGGGCCGCGCCGCGCGCGGTTAGTAGCGGTGAGGACCGGTCGATCAAGTTAGCACAGGCCAACCCCGCCTCCCCCAGCTTGCGGGCACAGCGTCGCTGCCCGGAAACAATCGTTCAACTGCAACGGCCTGGAACGCACACCGGGCAGGCGTTGCGGGCGTCGCATCACCGCCGACATTCGTGGACCGACACCTTGTCAGGTTTCGCTTGCGGGTCGCAATACGCTAAAATCTCGTGTTGTCCGTGTGACGCTGCCCCGCATTGCGTGGCCGCAAGCAGTTCCCGCAGGCAGGCGTCACCCTCCCTTATTCAGAGCGACCCGATTTCAGGAAACCCGTCATGAGCGATTCTTCCCTGCTTCCAGACGACCCGACGCGCCGCAGCGCGCTGCTCACCACCTGTGCGGTGGGGGCGGCCGGCGGTGCGGCGGTTGCCTGGCCCTTCCTGAAAAGCCTGAAGCCCTCCGAACGGGCCCTGGCCGCCGGAGCGCCGGTTGAAGTGGACATCGGTTCGCTCGCTCCGGGCGAACTCAAGCGGGTCGAGTGGCGGGGCAAGCCTGTCTGGGTCGTGCGCCGCACGCCTGAGATGCTCGAGTCCCTCAAGAAGACCGAGCCCAACTTGGCCGATCCGGCCTCGGACCGCAAGGCTTACCCGACCCCCGAGTACGCCAAGAACGCCTATCGCTCGATCAAGCCCGAGTACCTGGTCGTTGTCGGGATCTGCTCGCACCTGGGCTGCTCGCCGACTGAAAAATTCACGACGGGCGCGCAGCCTTCGCTGCCCGACGACTGGGCCGGCGGCTTCCTGTGCCCGTGCCACGGCTCCACGTTCGATCTCGCCGGACGGGTGTTCAAGAACAAGCCCGCGCCGGACAACCTCGAAGTGCCCCCGCACACCTATCTCAGTGATTCTCGGATCCTGATCGGCGAAGACAAGAAGGCCTGAGCGAAGGAACCGACATCATGGCTGTGGAGAAGCAACTGCCCGCAAATGCACCGGCATTCGACAAGGCGCTCGCCTGGGTCGATGCGCGGTTCCCGCTCACGTCGACCTGGAAGGCGCACCTTTCCGAGTACTACGCGCCCAAGAACTTCAACTTCTGGTACTTCTTCGGCTCGCTGGCGATGCTGGTTCTGGTCATCCAGATCCTCACCGGCATCTTCCTGACGATGCATTACAAGCCCGATGCGTCGCTGAACTCGGCGGGTGTCCCGGTCGCGTTCGCGGCCGTCGAATACATCATGCGTGATGTGCCCTATGGCTGGCTCATCCGCTACATGCATTCCACGGGCGCCTCGGCATTCTTCGTCGTCGTGTACCTGCACATGTTCCGCGGGCTCATGTACGGCTCGTACCGCAAGCCGCGCGAGCTCATCTGGGTGTTCGGCTGCGCGATCTTCCTGTGCCTGATGGCCGAAGCCTTCATGGGCTACCTGCTGCCCTGGGG
>DAONCJ010000178.1:0-7035 GCA_035401985.1 Burkholderiaceae bacterium
GTCGTTCAGCGCCAGGCGCTTGCCCGCGATCTCGACCCAGCCGCTGGCCCGGCCGATCTGGTCGAAGCGCGCGTAGTCCTCGACGACGCGCCCGCGCGAGCGTTCGAAGTGATGGCGCTCCTCGGCGGCCGGCGCGATGCCTTCCCAACGGATGCTGGCGGACATCCCGTGCGCGCCTTCGTCCAGCGTCAGCTCGAACTCCTGCAGCGGCACGATCGGCTTCACCGTCAGCGGACCGCAGACCGGCGTGATCTCGCGGCCCAGCGAGCGCGACGCGCGCACGTTGTGCTGGCGCCCGGCATGCGTGACCACCACCCCCATGTCCATCACGTTCATGTTGCGATAGGCGCCCATCGTGATCTGCAGGGCTGCCTGGCCGGTCGGCTCGTAGCAGGCAAACCAGTAGCGGTCGTAGAAGCGCGGATCGCTGGTGCCCACGTGATCGAAGGTGGTGGGCAGCTGGTGCCACAGGGTGTCGTCCAGGGTCGTCAGCATTCATTTCTCCGCAGGCGGGGTGACGCGGGGCATTTCGGGGATGTGCCGGATCGGCGTGCGCCGCGCGCGTTCTTCGAGGTGGCGCAGGATGTCGTCGTCGACCGGCGCGCGTGCGGCGCGGACCGCCGGGTCGTCATCCGCCAGCAGTGTTGCCAGCGCTGCGCGCAGCGTCTGATTGCGCGCCTGGGCGGCGATAACGTCGGTGGGGTCGTCGGTGGGGCCCGCAGTGGTGTCAACGGTGGTCCCATCGCTCCCCTGCACGCGCCGCAGCAGCTCCGCCATGCCCTGGTTGTCCCACGCGAGGAAAGGCAGCACGCGCGGCCATCCTTCCTGCACAGCGCGCAGCGTGCTCACCACGCCGTGCAGCACCTCGCGCGGATAGTCCTGCGCGACCTCGGGCGCCACCACGTCCTCGAGAATGCGGCACAGGCTGCCGATCAGCTCCGACACATCGGGTCGCACGGTCAGTCGTTCCTCATCAGGCGCAGCAGCGAGCGGATGATCCAGGTGGGACTCAGGTAAGTGCGATCGAGCTGCCCTTCGACGAAGGCTTTCACGCCGGTCAGCACGATCACCGCGAGCTTGAAGTTCGCAAACACGATCCACCATTTCAGCGCGGCCGGATCGACGCTCCGACCGGTGAGGCGCTCGTATTCGGCGATGATCTGAGCCTGCTCCCAGTGGCCGCGGATCTGATGCTCGCGGGCCCGCGTGGGGTTCAGTATCCATCCGAGGTCCTCGAGCGGGTCGCCCAGATGCGCAGTCTCCCAGTCCAGCAGCGCAACGATCTGCTGCCCTCGCAGCAGCGCATTGCCGGGCTTGAAGTCTCCATGCACCAGCACGGTGTCCCCGCGCGTCGCGCAGTGGCGTCGCAGCCAGTCGATAGCCAGCTCGAGCTCCGGAAATGCCTCGAGCTGGGCGCGGCGCAATTCGGCCTCCCACTGGCGCAATTCGGTCAGCCCCGGCTGCGGCCCCGGCATGCCAAGAACGCGATCGAGTCCGCGCGCCTGCCAGTCGGTCGCATGCACATCGGCGAGCAGCGCGAGAAATCGGCCTGCGAGATCCAGGCGGTCATCCAGCGGCCGGGTGCTGTTCAGCACCTCCCATTCGCACTGGCCCTCGATGCGCTCCATGATCAGCGACGGTCGGCCCAGCCATGCGCCGCCCTCGTCGAGAAAATGCACGGCCGGCGCCGGCACGGCGCTGCCTTCGAGTGCCTTCAGCACACCGTATTCGATGCGCCGCTCGGTGCGCAGCACACTGTCGGACGGATCGCGACGCAGGATCAGGGCGCGGCGGTGGTTGGCACCGTCGTGCCGCCAGCAGGCATCGAACACCCAGTTCTCGCGCGACTTGCCGGCTGAGGTGCGGCGCAGCCCATGCAGTGCGAGGTTCTGCATCTCGGGCCGCTGCGCCTGGAGGAAGGCCAGCAGCGCTTCCTCCAGGCGCTCGGGCGCCGCCACGCCCGCGGGCATGTCAGTCTTCCGGCTCGATCTTCGCCGCCTCGATGGCGGACCGCCAGACGCCCGCATCGGCTGAGATCATCTTCGCGAACTCGGCGCGCGGCATCTGCGGCGTGTCGAACTTGAAGCTCTCGGCGTGCTTCTGGTACTCGGGCGTGGCCATCGCGGCCAGCACCATGTCGTGCAGCTTGTCGGCCAGTGCGGCCGGCATCTTCGCCGGGGCAAAGACGCCGAACCAGGCGCCGACCACGAAATCGGGGTAGCCGCTTTCGATCATCGTCGGCACATCGGGAAATCCGGGCATGCGCTTGGGGCTGGTGGCGACGATCGGGCGCACCCGGCCCGCGTCCATCTGCACCTTGAGCGTGGCCGGCGAGGCGACGACCATCGAATGTTCGCCGGCAATCAGCGCCTGCAGCGCCGGAGCCGCGCCCTTGTACGGAACGTGCAGCATGTCGGCGCCGGTCTTCTGCTTGAACAGTTCGATCCACAGGTGCGCCGTGGTGGCAAAGCCGTTGGACCCGTAGGCCATCTTGCTGGTCTTGCTCGCTGCCACCAGGTCCTGCACCGTCTTGTACGGCGAGGTGGCCGACACCGCATACAGCACATGCGTGAACGCGACCTGCGCGATGGGCGTGAGGTCGCGTTCCACCCGGTAGGGCGGATTCTTTTTCAGCAGCGGATAGATGGTGGTCGCATCGGCCAGCGTCATGAGGATCGTGTAGCCATCGGGCGGGGCGTTGATCACCGCCTGCACGCCGATCGAACCCGAGGCGCCGGGACGGTTCTCGACGACGACCGGGATGCCGTTCTTTTCGCTCATCACCCGCGCAAGGGTGCGCCCCATGACATCGGTGCCACCGCCAGGCGCCGCGGGAATGATCATCCTGATCGCCTTGGACGGGTAGGCCTGGGCGCCAGCCAGCGCGGGAAGGCCAAGCGCGGCGGCGACCAGCACCGACAGCAGGGCAAGGCGGCGCGGGCGGCCGGTCGTGGGGTGCGACTTCATGCTTGTCTCCGTGGCGGGTCTCGGACGACCCTGTCGATCGATTCGAGCACACCGGTGGGGTGGCTGCAAGCGAAGGCCGGCGGCTTTCGGGCTGCGGTCAGAGGGCGGTCTGCTGCGAAGGGGATACCGGACCGCGCTTCCCGAACCGCGCATGCTCCGCGCCGGCCCCGGCCCGGCTAGACTCGCCTCCTGAGTCCACCATCAGGAATCGAACACCATGCACGACCTGGTCATTCGCAACGCCATCCTGTTCGACGGCACGGGGGCGCCGGGGCGCCGTGGCGACCTCGCCGTCTCGGGCGATCGCATCGCCGCCATCGGCGAGGGCCTGGCGCCCGGCCGGCGCGAAATCGACGCCACCGGTCTCGCCCTGATGCCCGGCATCATCGACGGCCACACGCACTACGACGCGCAGCTCACCTGGGATCCGTTTGCGGACCCCTCGCCCCAGCTTGGTGTGACCACCGCGGTCATCGGCAATTGCGGCTTCACGATCGCGCCTTGCCGGCCCGCCGACCGCGACCTGACGATGCGCAATCTCACGCAGGTCGAGGGCATGTCGCTGGACGCGCTGCGCACCGGCATCCGCTGGGACTTCGAGTCGATTCCGCAGTACATGGACATGCTGGACGCCAGCGGCCTGGGCCTGAACGTGGCGGCCTTCGCCGGCCATTCGGCGATCCGCACCTACGTGATGGGTGAGGCCGCGCATCAGCGCGCCGCCACCGACGACGAGATCGCCCGGATGGCCGACCTGGTCCGCGATGCGATGTCCCATGGCGCGGTCGGCTTTGCCACCTCGACCAACGAGCCGCACAACGGCTGGGGCGGCATTCCGATGCCCTCGCGGCTGGCGGACGACCGCGAAATGAAGGCGCTGGTCTGCGCGATGGGCGAGGGCGGGCGGGGCCTGTTCATGCTGACCAAGGGCAGCGTCACGCCGATCGCGCAGCTCGAGGACATCGCTCGTCAGAGCGGCCGCCCGGTGCTGATCGCGGCGATGTTCCACAACAACCTGGCGCCCGGCAAGGTGTTCGACGAACTGGCCGCGATGCAGGCCGCCCGCGAGCGCGGCCACGACCTCATTCCACAAGTGTCGGCCTGCCCGCTGACCATGGACTTCACGCTGCGCTCGGCCTATGTGTTCGAGAGCATCCCGGCCTGGAAGGCGGCGATCAGCGTGTCCGACGAGGCGCTGCGCGAGCTGTATGCCAGCCCGGCGTTCAGGGCCGCGGTCAAGGCCGATCTGGCCCAGCAGCAGGGGCGCGGTCTGTTCAATGGCGAATGGCACCTGATGAACGTCGCCCAAGTGGCCCGGCCCGAGCATGCGGCCTTCGAAGGTCGCTCGCTGAAGGAACTGGGCGACGCGCAAGGCGTTCATCCGCTGGACTGGATGCTCGACTTCGGCCTGCAGGAGGGGCTGGACACCTGGTTCACCGGCCAGTTGCGCAATACCGATCCGCAGGCCGTCGGCAAGCTGGTGTCCGATCCCGCCACCCACGTGTCGCTGTCCGATGCGGGCGCGCACCTGACCTTCCTGTGCGATGCCGCCTTCGGTCTGCACATGCTCGGCTATTGGGCGCGCGACCAGCATGCGCTGGACCTGACTGCCGCGGTCTACAAGCTCACCGGGCATCCGGCCGACCTGTTCGGCATCGCCGATCGCGGTCTGCTGCGCGAGGGCCTGGCAGCCGACCTGCTGCTGTTCGATCCGGCCACCGTGGGTCGCGGGCGCAACGAGCGCCGCTTCGACCTGCCGGCCGGGGCCACCCGCCTGCGCGGTGAAGGCAAGGGAGTGCGCGGCGTCTGGGTCAATGGCCGCCAGGTCGTCGACGACAAGGGCCTGCTCGCCGACGCGCCGCGTGCCGGCCGCGTGCTGCGCGAGTTCGAGGCATGAAGGTGACGATCGAATCGCCGCTGGCGCTGCCCTGTGGCGCCATCGTGGCCAACCGCCTGTGCAAGGCGGCGCTCACCGAGGGGCTGGCCGACGAGATGAACCGCGCCACCCCGCGTCTGGAGCGGCTCTACCGCGCCTGGTCCGAGGGCGGGGCGGGCCTGGTCATCACCGGCAATGTGCAGGTCGATCGGCGCTATCTCGAGCGTCCGGGCAATGTGGTGATCGATGGCAATGGCGGGCTCGATGCGCTGCGCGCCTATGCCCGTGCGGGGACGGCGGCAGGCAATCACCTGTGGATGCAGATCAACCACCCGGGGCGGCAGACGCACACGCATGTCTGCACCGAACCGGTTGCACCGTCGGCAGTCGCCTTGAAGCTGCCGGGCGATCACTATGCACCGCCCCGTGCGATGACCGAGGCGGAGGTGAGCGATGCCATCGCACGTTTTGCACGTGTCGCGGCAACGGCGCGCGAGTGCGGATTCACCGGCATCCAGGTGCATGCGGCGCACGGCTACCTGATCAGCCAGTTCCTGTCGCCGCTGGTCAATCAGCGCACCGACCGCTGGGGCGGAAGTCTCGAGAACCGCGCGCGCTTTCTGCGCGAGACCATCCGCGCCTGCCGCGCCGCCACCGCGCCGGATTTTCCGATCGGCGTGAAGCTGAACTCGTCGGACTTCCAGCAGGGCGGCTTTTCCACCGAAGACTGCGTGCAGGTCGTGCGCTGGCTGGGCGAGGAGGGTGTGGACCTTCTGGAGCTGTCGGGCGGCAGCTACGAGCAGCCCAGCATGATGGGCGTGCGCGCAAAGGGCGAAGCCGCGCCGCCGGTGGCCGACAGCACGCGCCGCCGCGAGGCCTACTTCCTGGACTACGCGCGCACGATCCGCGCGGTGGCCACGATGCCGGTGATGGTCACCGGAGGCTTTCGCAGCCGCGCGGCCATGGACGAGGCGCTGGCCGACGGGCAGCTCGACATGATCGGTCTGGGCCGCCCGATGTGCGTCGACACCAACCTGCCCAACCGGCTGTTTTCGCGCGAGTGGGCGCAGGCCGAGTCTTACGAGCGGACCATCGATCCGCCGCGCGCGGGGCTCGCCTGGTTCTGCCATCAGCTGATCCGCATCGGCGACGGGCTGGCGCCGGTGCGCGAGCTGAGCGGGGCCGAGGCGATCGAGTGGTATGCGCGCAGCGAGGCCGAGGCAGCGCGCGGACTGCAGGGGCGGTGAGGCGTGGCGATACGGCGGTGCCGCGACTGGGATGGCCGTCACCATCGGTCGAAATCCATGCCGCCGAACGCGCGTTCGCCGACCTCGACCGAAAGCTGGGCCGATGAAGAAGCTGATCGCGATCGTGCTGGGTGCGCTGGCTGTGACGGGTTCGGCGCAGCCGCGCCTGACCGAACGATCGCTGGCCGACATCGCCCGCATCGCCGTGCCGGCCAACCTGGCGAACGAGGACAAGATCACGGTCCTGGCCGAGCCATCGGCGCTCACGCCGCGCGAGCAGAGCCTCTATCGGTCGGATCTGATGGAGCGGCTGACCTTCGGCTTTTCGTCGACCTACTTGTGGGCCTCGATGGGCAGCATCACCACCTATCGGCAGCAGCTGATCGTGTCGGTGATGGCGCCCGATGCGTCGGACGAGGAGTACAGCACGCCTCCGCGTCGCATGGCCATCAGCTACGAACAGCGCAGGAAGCTGCCCGCCCGCACGGTGGGCAGCGGAACGCTGACCACCAGTGAGGGCATCTACACCCGTGGCAACGTCACCGAGCCTGCCTATCAGTTCCTGTACGCCGATCGCGCGCGGCGGCTGCAGCTGGTGTGGCATGCGGTGCGCAAGGAGGTCGATCTGGAGACCGGCATCGCGCAGATCGAACGCATCGCCGAATCGTTTCGAATTGTTCGCGATCCGGTGGGCTGGTTCGCGGCGATGCGAGCCGCGCCGGTCCAGGAGGCCCAACTGCGTGCCCGAAGGCTGGCGACCGTGCGGGCGATGCTCGCCCGCGAAGGCTTCGGCGCGCTGGAACCGGGCAAGCCGGTGTTGCGCAACGGGGTGTACGTGGAGTGGATGGCCGACCCCGAGCCGCGATACCAGCTGCTGGTGCCTCTGGGCCGGATGCGGGCGGCGGCCAACGGGTCGGTGGTCGATCGACCCAGGCCGCTGCGCAA